>JAGRAO010000051.1 GCA_020434565.1 Bdellovibrionales bacterium | reverse complement strand
CCAAGCTCAAGGCTGTGGAAGGATGTGATGGCGTTGTCTTCAACAACGATGATTTCAGTGCTCCCTCCGCCGATATCAATCAGGAGATGCCGCCCGCTTCCACACGGCTCATTTGCAAGGACACCGGTTGCAATCAGCCGCGCCTCTTCTTCTCCACTTATGGGCTCAAGTGCTATTCCGGTCTCTTGAAGAACTGCCGAGATAAGCTCGTTTGCGTTTTGGGCGGTGCGAAGCGCACTCGTTCCAACTGCTCGAAGAGAGGTTACTCGAAATTCTGATAAGGTCTTCTTAAAATTTTTAAGAGCTTTGACAGTTCGTTTAATGGCGAGCGGATCGAGCTCGAGCCCCTTGTAGAGATTATCTCCCAGGCGCACCATCGCTTTGCTCTGAAAGAGCTTCTTCGGTGGTCGGGAAGTGCTCACGTCATACACAAAAAGCCTGACTGAGTTTGTCCCAAGATCGATTATCCCCATTCGCATACGTACTACTATATAGAAAGTTTCATTTGGTTCAACCCAGTTAAAGCGACAGAAGAGGGCGCAGAGAGGCAGCTAACAGATCTCTCTCGGAAATTTCACTGGCTCGATTGGACTTCCTCAGCAATTCATATACCTGAATTTGCGGACGAGAGGAGGAAGACGTGTATTCCATAGCCCCTCAAGGAATTCCTCGGTCAGAGATGGGCTCCATGCCCGCACTGCGAATAGCGGGTGACTTGGAAGCCTCGAGAGTCCTTCAGTTTTGGGAAACTACCGAACAGCGGCTCGAGGGCCTCACCCCTATGACTCGTTCCATAAAGGAGCGACTCAGTACCAGTGTCCCCGAAATTCCGCAAGCTCGCTTATCACTTTCAAATATTTTGGCGCGGCTTAGCCTCGTCGACTCAGGCAGGAAGGTACTCCAAGAGTTCCTGCCGATTCTGGCAGATGTTCGACACGAGGTTTTAAAGTCATTTGAGGTATCGGCGTTCCCGAGTCTCAAAGAGGCAAGAGTTCCCGGTGTTCCCCAAGAATTTTCGCAACAACAGATGCTTGAGGCTTGTTGTTCAGTTCCAACGTCTGCCTTTCTCTATTGGTTTGCCGGTCGATTAAGAAGTGATTGTTTGGAGCCGCTTAACGAGATTCGTGAGCGAATTGCTGAGCGAGTTCAGCCCCAGAGGATAAAACTCCTTACGTACAACGTGGCGGGACTTCCCTTTCTTGCTGGAGGCAAGATTCCGCGAAGGTATCGTGAGATTGGGCTCCATCTCAACGCATCCGATTTTGATGTTGTGGCGTTGCAAGAGATGTGGAGTAAAAAAACCGGAGAGCTTCTCTCTGCGAGCCAATATCCCTTTGTAGCCAAGGCCGAAAACATGCACGGGGTGTTCGGAGGGAATGGGCTCGCCACGCTCTCTCGGTTTCCAATAGTTGAAGTCGGTGTATTTGAGTTCTCAAAACGGAGAAGCATAGAACGCTCTGTTCGAAAAGGTGCACTGTTCACCCGCCTTCAGGTAGGAAACGAGTTTCTTGATATCGTGAACGTCCACGCGCCATCTACCACCGGGTTTAATCCCGAAGCGAGGATTGCTCCAATCCGTCGTGAGAACTTAAGAGAACTAGCGGACTATCTTGCCCGGAGAAAGATTCCAGGAATCCCTCAGTTCGTCGTTGGAGATCTCAACACCCCAGGTTGTGGGCCAGAATACGAATCGCTTGTTCAGCTTTTTGGAACCGACCTCTATAGACACTGCCACGACAGCTCGGCAAGACGCTATGATGGCGCAGGCTTTGAGACAGAGGAGATTTACGAGGGCTTCACTTTTGATCCACGAGTGAACTCGTTGGCGAAAAACCCTCATGGGGCCCCGGAGCGGCTCGATTATCACTTTGGAGACAGCGCGCTCGCGGAGCAGCGAGCGCTTTCGGCCTCACGGGTTTTTATGGAGGAGCGTGTAGGCGGGTCACCGCTTTCTGACCACTGGGGTGTCGCTACCGAAATTCTTCGCCTGGCTTCGTGATTCTCATATTGGAGGTGTGGACTCGTTTGGGTCCGTGTTCCATAGTAACGGTTGACTGTTTCGGACATCGTAGAGCTATGGAAGGAAAAGATACTCCTCTTTATCGAATGCGGCACAGCCTTGCACATGTCTTGGCCCAGGCCGTCCTTGAGATCCGCCCGAAGGCGAAGCTGGCTTTTGGACCGCCAATTGACACGGGGTGCTATTACGATTTTCTCTTTGATGAACCGCTCTCTTCGGATGACTTTCGAGATATCGAAAAGCGGATGAAAAAGATTATACGGCAGCGGCAGCCGTTTGAAGAGCGGCATCTTCCGGGTGCAGACGCGGTGAGACTGCTTGAAGAACGGGGTGAGACATTCAAGGCCGAGTACTGCAGGGAACTCATCGAGAGAGGCAACGCAACTATTGGGTTTTACACAAACGGTCCGTTTGACGATATGTGTGAAGGGCCTCATCTTGCGCATACCGGAGAAATACCTGAGCACTCCTTTACGCTTGATTCGCTCGCTGGTGCCTATTGGCGCGGGAGCGAGAAGAATCCGCAGTTGACCCGGATCTATGTTCTCGCTTTTGAAACGCGAGAAGAACTTGACGAGTATGTCCGCCGTCGGAAGCTCGCTCAGGAGAGGGACCACCGAAAACTTGGAAAGGAGCTAGAGATTTTTCTCTTTTCGGATGATGTCGGGCCTGGTTTGCCTCTCTGGATGCCGAACGGAACAGTGCTCCGAGACGAGCTTGAGAATTTCGCAAAAGAAGTTGAGGCGCGCGCTGGATACCAGCGGGTCGCCACACCGCACCTTGCGAAAGAGTCGATGTACATTAAATCGGGGCACTTGCCATATTACAAAGACGGAATGTTTCCTCCGATGGAGCTTGAAGGTGAGTCAAAGTATTACCTGAAAGCGATGAACTGTCCGCACCATCACCAGATTTACAGTCACCGTCCGAGAAGCTATCGCGAACTCCCGCTTCGGCTTGCTGAATACGGTACCTGTTATCGATTTGAACCGTCTGGAACGCTTGCTGGATTGTTACGAGTGCGTTCTCTGAGCATGAACGATGCGCATATCTACTGCACCCTCGAACAACTCGAAAGCGAGTTAATCTCTACCTTCAAAATGATTGTGTCGTATTACGAGAAATTTCGATTTGAGGGAATTCAGGTTCGTTTGTCGACCCACAATCCAGAAAAGAAGGAAAAATTTGTCGACAATCCTGAGTTGTGGAAATTCTCTGAAGAGGTCGTTGAAAAAGTCGTAAAAGAGCTCGGCTACACGTATCACGTCGGGGAAGGTGAAGCTGCGTTTTACGGACCAAAGATTGATTTTCAGGCTAAGACACTGTTGGGTCGGGAAGAGACGTTGAGCACGACTCAGCTCGACTTTGCTCAACCGATCAATTTTGATCTGAGCTATGTTGGAGAAGATGGCAAGGAGCACCGACCGTATATTGTTCACCGGGCGCCGCTCTCGACACACGAGCGCTTCTTGGCGTTTTTGATCGAACACTTTGGCGGAGCATTCCCGACGTGGATGGCAGCTGAGCAGGTGCGAATCGTTCCGGTCGCTGAAGCGTTTGTTGAGTATGCTGAAAAGATTGAGCGGGCTCTAAGGGAAAACCTCTATCGAGTCTCAATTGATCGCTCGCACAACTCGTTCAACAAAAAGGTCCGTGAAGCGATAACCTCAAAGATTCCGAATATTCTTATCCTTGGGGATAAAGAGCTTCAATCCGAGTCAGTAACGCACAGGCGCTACTCGGTGAAGGAACAACGAACCGTGCCGTTTGCTGAGTTTGAGGCTCTTCTCGCTCGGTGGCGTAAGGATCGGGTCATGGACAACTGCGGAGAGGAGTGAATAGAGGCCCAACAAAGCCACGGGTCTTAGTGAGGATTGAGATGAGCTGCCATTTCTTGGGCATGAGCGGGAGCTTAATAGCCGCGAGTTTATAGAGGAGATATCGGGGGGAGCACAAAACGGTGCCGAGCATTGGCATTTTCGCCGTTACGACTTCTTAATATTCAAGTCCCGGGGATTTCCAGATTGGTGATAGGGTTTGCTGCACTAAACGCTTTTCAGGTGTGGCTGCTCAACTGTGTACTATGCGAGGGGGCCGGAGCGCGGAGGCTACCATTTTAGAGCTCCTTAGACGTGCTGGGAGCTCGGCGATTCGTGAAATCAAGGAATCCCCTAGGTAAAATTCTGAGGGGCGACACCGTCACGAATTATCTCATCTTTTTCCCTTCCATCGGCCGATCTCGATCATTGTGAAAAATCGCTCTCTTTGGGGCGGTGTGTGTTTGAAATGGAGTCCGTGAGACAGAGGTTTCACGGGGAAGAGGAGCCACGTGGCAATCACGATTGGTATGAATATCGCTGCGCTCTCAGCACAGCGTCGCCTCGCTGACGCGAGCAGCGACCTCTCGCGCACTTTTGAGCGACTCTCTTCTGGCCAACGGATTAATCGTGCTTCCGATGATGCAGCTGGCCTCGCAATAGCGGACTCTCTGCGAGTGGACTCGCGATTATATGGAACAGCCGTCAGAAATGTGAGTGATGGAATCTCCTTGATAGCAATTGCAACTGGTACTCTCGGACAGCAAGGCTCGATGCTTGAGAGACTCCTTGAGTTATCCGAACAATCTGCAAACGGGACCTTCTCGAGTGCGCAGCGCACTACTATGCAACGAGAGTATGCAGCGTTAATTAGTGAGTTTGGGCGACTTGGTGATTCTGCGAGTTTCAATGGAATAGATCTCTTGTTGGGCGGCAGGGGAGGACGATCCTCTCAGTTGGCGTTACAAGCTGGCATTAGGGGTGCGTCTTCGTCTCAGATAAATCTTGCTACATCTGATACCGGAACGCTGAGCGGGAATATTGATCTTGATCAACTGAAAACAGCTGATTGGAATGGCATCGGTGGAATCTCAGTGCAAGATAACTTTGACTATATCGCTTTCGCAGCCGGGAACCTAACGCGGAGTACAATATTCTCGGCATTCCAGGACCAAGTATTCGCTTTTACGGTGACCGATGGAAGTGGACAGGAACGGGAGGCGCTGGTAGGGCTTCAGTACGGATCCTTTTTTGATGCGGGTACTCCCGCCTCGATCGGTTTTCATGTGTTTCTGAAAAAAGAAGAGGGTGAAGGGTATGTTTCCTCATCGAGTAATGTCAGTTCGTATCTCAATGGAAGCAGTTCGCTCAATGCCCAGACGGGTAAGCTTCAGCTCAGTGGACCGCTAGAATTCGCTGTTGACGGTGAGAATCTATCGTTTGATTTTAGAGGGCTCACTTTTTTTTCCGGAGCAGATACGGGAAGGGCCTCCTCAAGCTTAGAGCTCACCGGTATTGAAAGCGTCTCGCGTGCCCTCGATGCGATGTCTGTGGTTCGCACGCGACTGTCAGAGATTTCAGGTTTGATAGGGAGCTTTGGAGCAGTGGAGAGTCGATTGAGCACGTCACTCTCTTTGCTTCAGGGTGCGAGAGAAACCTCGCTCGCCGCAGAAGGGCGCATTCGAGATGCGGATATTACGAGCGAAAGTGCGCGCCTCGTCGCCAAGCAGATTCTTCAGCAAGCAGGGGCGGCGGTGCTGTCGCAAGCGAACCAGCAGCCCGCTCTCGCGCTACAGCTCCTTTCTTAGATTTTTCTCCAGCTGAACCCTGCGATTTAACTGGTATATCGCTTTAGAACGAATTGTAAACCGCACTGGGCTGATGAGGAAAAAGCGCGAGAATGTCAACGCAAAAGGCACACGTTGCCTGAGGCTCCTGCTTTGAGAGGGCTTCAAAAAAGTGCGAAATTTTATGGATCGACGGCAGAACTGAGGACTTCTGATTATCCTATCGTGAGTAGTTTCCCTCCCAATTTTCACGCTCAGAATACGTAAGTGTGATTCGCGTACCGAGCAGGAGGTTTAGTGGAACTTCAATTGAACCCTGTGATCCGAATGTTGCATTTCCCGCGGTATCAACCGAACTGGTAACCTCAAGGTTTACGCAATCATCTCCGGAGCACCCGTAGCGCGCTGCGGGATACGCCGCTGCTATTTCAGAAAACCCGTAGTCTTTCGCTGCAGCCTCTGTGTTTATCTCAAATTCTGAGTCCGAAGGCTGTCCGTCAAAGCCTGCAAACGACGAGTAGCAGGACGCTCCAGGATCTTGACACTCGTGAGGAGTCGTTCCCTGAGGAAAGGGTCCGCCATCTATCTTTATGACCGATCCGGGGGTGCCAGGATCAAAGTGAAGAGAGCACTCGTCAGTAGGGGAAGAGATCTCGAAATCCTTTATTCCGCGTTCTCTAGCACATGTGAAGTACGCTGCTGGGCTCATCCCGAGAGATTGTGCTTCGTGCCTCAATCGCTCCTCCCATGAGCAGCCGAGGTCTTCGTGTGCGCCGTCAAAGAGTGAATCTTCGTAGCGTGCATCAAATATTCGACTCCCTTCGGCAAAAGTCCGTCCGAGAAATCCGCCACAAGAGTATCGCTCATCTTGAGCGAGAACTTCGCTCGGTGGAGTATCACCGGTATGAATGACGTGTGTTTCATTAAAGATGTCGTCAGCAAATCCTCGAAAAGTTGTCACCGTCCCATCTGAATGGTGGTAGTACTGTGTGATGCTCTGGGGCAGCGCCACGTCGGTTATCTGCTCCTGACATGAGTTTCTCTCCCAGTCGACTGTGCCGGGGATTGCTCGGTTGAGATCTACCGACCAAATCGAAGAAGAAAGAATTGGAAAACCGACCGGGGCGTCGGCATTGAACGGCCGCGGTGCTCCCATGCTACTTGGGCTCGGGAGAGTTGGAGGGCATACCTGAGAGGCAGAAGAGGGATAGGGAATGCTCGCTTTTCCAGAAGAGTCAGCTACCCCAACGTTTGCCCCACACGAGATTTCGGTGCTTGCCTGTTCGACTCTTGGAGAGCCACTTCGGTAGAAGTAGTCGATTGCTTGTGAGCCAAAAACCTGGGCCCGGATGTCGCTCGAGTTATCCCAGACATATTCCGAACCAAAATTCGCTCGCTGAGAAGGGGAATTTTCATTCATGCTACCGCCCGGATACCAATCTTGGTTTGTGGCAGCTCGGTTGGTAACGGTAGTGCATGTTCGGAGATGAGGGGGGAGGCTATGTCGCTCTGCCATCTGAGAAGGGAGGAGATCTTCTTGGCACTGCTCTGATTCTGTGAGTGACTCAAAAGTTGGTCCGTAGAAATCAACTCCGGAGAGGTTCCATCGGGCTCTTCCGTTCGTCGGTAAGTATCCGTCGTCTGAGTTAATGCTTCGAAGCTTGAAAACGAGACCGTACGTTTCTCCCATCCTGAGGTCTTCGAGCGCTGCGCTGTGAAGCAGTGTTTCGTCACAGATTGAATCGTCGGCAAAATCAGGGTCGACATAGGCTTCAGTTGAACCACGCGGGCAGAAATTTGTTGTTCCACCCTGTCCCGAGAAGGAGACCCCACCGAGGCCGACTTCGTTCCCGTTTGGTCTTGCGAGATAGAGCTGAACGGCGGCTT
Source organism: Bdellovibrionales bacterium (assembly GCA_020434565.1). Classification (GTDB taxonomy): domain Bacteria; phylum Bdellovibrionota_C; class UBA2361; order UBA2361; family RFPC01; genus JAGRAO01. The sequence continues at coordinate 10,393 of JAGRAO010000051.1, read as the reverse complement.
GGGTGTTGCTGTTTTCTCCTACGTTTCTCCCACGCACGTGGATGATGACCCGCATCTTTTGGTCGAGAAGGTTATCACCACACGTTGCTCCACTCGGAAGAGGAGCATTCCCACCGTTTCGTGGTCGATCAAACTGGCTCGCTTGAGCCTGGTAGCAATTCGAGGGATCAGAGACAGGCACGGGGAGGGTAAAATTTATTCTGCCGATAAATTTTTCAGACGAAGCAACTCCCTCAATAAAGTCGTTTGGCTGGTCCGTTCTATTTACGACGTTGGTCGTTACTCCAGCAAGCTGCGGGTAGGAGCCGCCACCGAATCGGTACGAAAAGCGGGGGTTGTTTCGTTGTTGATGTGGTGTCCCGCCTTGCCCAGAGATGTACGGCTGCCGAGACATCCAGATATGTTGAGAGATGTCGCCTTGAGTTGGGAACATGCGCTGTTCAAAGGCGTGTGATGTGTACTGATAGTTGAACGAAACTGAGTCGAGAACCTCAGCTGTGAAATTCCCAATCTGGTAAACCGGCTTTCGAATGTAATCTTCGCGCCCTTCGTAGTCGTATTGATAGACCCACTCAGAGTCCGGGTCTCGCGAGGTCACGTGGTACCAGTCAAAGAGGGGAGCCGGTGAGCTCTGAGACACGTTGATGCACTCTCCGTTGACTGTGTAAACGCAGCGGAGAGAGGTCCTAACGCCCTCTTGCAGGGCGGTGTACGAGTGAAGTGCACGATTGATATCAAAAGCCCCGAAGATAAAAGTGAGCAAGAGCACTGAGACAACTGAGAACTCAAGGAGTTGAACACCCAAGATACTTTCACGTAACTGTCTAAGTTTATTAGCCAAAGTATTGCCCATACCGTACTCCCACGCCTATCTTTTTGCTTAAGCGACTGTATCTGTTCGACCGCTCGCTGTAGGAGTTTCCAGTGAATTTCGGTGACGGTGTTTTGTTTTGAGGAAATTGAAGGAACGGAGAATTGCGGAATTCGGTGAGCCCTAGCGATTGTGTGCCCGGCGGATAGGAAGACGGAAATGGGGGAAAAGTCGTGTCTTTTCTTGCGATTGGTATTTTTGAAACCGAAGCCCGGATGCTATACCAAACGCTTCTGGAATACTTTTGTGGAGGAGAGGAGGCGTCAAAGGCCTTTTTTGCTTTTGAGGTACTACTCCTTCTCGCAAAGACGAGATTCCAGTGAGCGTGTTCCTGAAAATTTTCGGAGGGGAGCGGATTTACTTCCTTTCACCGAAACGGAGCTTTTGAATGAAAATATTAGTACCCGTAAAGCGGGTTCCCGATTACGAAGCAAAGATCAAGATAAAGCCAGATTCGAGTGGGGTAGTCACGGATGGAATCAAATGGATTGCGAATCCGTTTGATGAGATCGCTGTGGAAGAAGCTATTCGGCTGAGAGATGCCGGGGTAGCGACGGAGGTGGTGGTCGTTGGTATCGGGCCAGATGATGCTGCCGCTCAGCTCCGTTATGGAATGGCTATGGGAGCTGATAGCGGAATTCACATCAAATACGATGGCGAGGTCGATTCTGATTTGGCATCGCGAGTTCTGGAGGCGGTGTATCGGAAAGGCGAATACGGCTTTATCATCATGGGAAAGCAATCGATTGATTCCGATGCGAATCAGACAGCGCAACTCCTCGCTGCGCGACTCGGCCTCCCGCAAGCGTGCTTTGCGTCAAAAGTTGAGATTGCCGACGGAAAGGCCACGGTCACTCGAGAGGTGGACGGTGGTCTAGAGACTCTCCGCATCTCTCTTCCGTGCGTTATTTCGACTGATTTGAGATTGAATGAACCTCGTTATGCGTCTCTCCCAGGCATTATGAAAGCCAAGAAGAAACCGATGGATGAAACCTCGCTCGCAGATCTCGGCGTGTCTCCTGACACGAAGATAGCAGTAACGAAAATGGTGCCACCTGAGGGGCGGAAAGCTGGACGAAAAGTAGCGGATGTCGCTGAGCTTGTATCAGCGCTCCAGAATGAAGCGAAGGTGTTGTAGGGAGTTTTTTTTGGGGAGAGCGTGAAATGAGTATACTCGTATTTCTTGAGCAGGGAGACGGAAAAATTGTTAAGGGGAGTTTGTGTGCTCTTTCAGCTGCTCGAGCATTTGCTGCTGCAGCTGGAATTCAAAAGATCAACGGAGTGCTCCTTGGTGCGGGAGCGAAAGCCGCGGCGGAAGGGGCGAAAAATTTTGGTCTGTCTTCAATCTATGTAGCAGAATCGGCGGACTTTGTGCAGTACCGGTCCGCCCCGTATGCCGCGGCATTCGCCAAAGCGTTTGAACTCTCTTCGGCTTCTGTAGGAGTGGCGCTCGCAAGCACAACAGGAAAGGATTTCATGCCTCGGGTAGCTGTTCAGCTCGATGCGGGGCAGGCTTCGGATATAATCGGTGTGAACAGCGACGGGACCCTGCAGCGCCCCATGTATGCCGGTGATGTGATCGCAGACGTAGAACTGAAGAGCGAGCGAAAACTTATTACTGTTCGAGGTTCGGCTTTCGATGCGGCAAATCCAGAAGCCTCACCCGCAGGCGAAGTCATTGAGCTCTCTGGTGTGGAAATCCCAGCGTACTCTGGCGAGATTGTCTCTTTTGATGCATCTGGTGGCGACCGGCCAGAGCTCGCTGATGCTGAGATCGTGGTCAGCGGTGGCCGAGCGATGGCTTCTGGAGAGAATTTTGAAAAGGTTATTTTTCCTCTCGCTGATGTGCTTGGCGCAGCCGTTGGTGCATCTCGCGCGGCTGTAGACTCAGGATACGCCCCAAACGATTGGCAGGTCGGTCAAACCGGAAAGATCGTTGCGCCAAAATTGTATATTGCTGTCGGTATCTCTGGTGCTATTCAGCATCTCGCTGGGATGAAGGATTCAAAGGTCATCGTGGCCATCAACAAAGACGCCGATGCTCCGATCTTTGAAATTGCCGACTACGGTCTTGTTGCGGACCTGTTTGAGGCTGTTCCTCAACTTACTGAGGCTGTAAAAGCCGCTCGAGGATAATATGCCATCAAACGAAAAGAAGAGGAGAGCGAATCGCCATCAGTTTGCACTTGCAGTGCTGGCAGTATTCTTTGTCGTTGGGTTCTTCTGGTATCGTTCGCAGGCGCTTGAGCGGCTTGGCTCGGTTAGAGCCCACTTTGTCACGCAAGAGGGCTCTCAAGTTGGTCCCTTTGAACTTGAAGTGGTTTCTACTGCGGCAGAGCGGAGGAAAGGCCTGATGTTTCGCAAGCCGGGGGAGCTCGAGGAAAACGAGGGGATGCTTTTCATCTTCCCACGTGAAGAGGATCAGAGTTTTTGGATGAAAAATACCTTTCTCTCCCTCGATATGGTTTTTGTTGACTCCGATCGAAAAGTGGTCGGCATCGTCGAGAATGTTCCGCCTCAATCGACGGAGAGTCGAAAAGTCGGTAAACCGAGTATCCAGGTCATAGAGCTCCTTGGTGGGGTTGTGAGCAAAAGGGGAATTCGAGAGGGAATGACCCTGAAAGTTGATGGGGTACTTCCGAAGGGAAGTTAACGTTTTCGTACTGATTAGTTCTTACAAATTGGGTGGTGGAGCTGGATCGTAGTGTCGCAGGTGCGAGTGGTATCTCTCCTCATTTTGGTTCTCGTGCTGTCTGGAGTCTCGCCTCAGGAGTTGCTTTCGCAGTCAGGTCCCTTTGAATTGCGTCAGCAGTATGCACCGGATGCGCTGCGTCTCACCGGGACGGCTTTTCGCCCACAGGTGAGAGAAGTTGGGAGTTCTGACCTCTCACTCGGAGTCGCTTGGACCAGTACCTTTGCAGAGAAAAACTCGTATCGAATAGACGAAGAGCGAGTCGAAAGTCGTCTTCGTTGGCGATATGGGCTCTCGGAAAATATCGAAGGGCAGATCGAAATTCCAGTGCTCTGGCGTGGCGGAGGTGCCCTCGATTCCTTTGTTGATGGTTGGCACGATTTCTTCTCTCTCCCCGAAGGTGGAAGAGACAAGGCACCGCAAGATGACTATTTCGTTTCAGGTGTTACAACTGGTGGATCGTCATTCGAACTCGGAGAGTCCGGGATGGGCCTTGGGAACTCGATCGTTTCGGCGAAGTTTCAAGTTCTTCCTGAGGGTGAATGGTCGCCGGCGTTAGGGCTTCGACCTTCTTTTTCTCTCCCGACAGCGAGTGATCAGTATGGTCATGATGGTGTTGACGCCGGGATCGAAGCGAGTCTTTCAAAGCAAGTTTTTTCTCTTATCGTTTACGGCGGCGGCGGAATTTTCTTTCATCCAGATCGCGAAATCTCCGGTCTTCGGTATGAACCTGCTCACGGCGAGGGGTTTCTCGCTGCTGAGTATCCGATTCTCGATTCGCTCGATCTCGTTGTCTCTGGAATCTGGTCGAGTGAGATTGTATCGAATATTCAGGAACATCCACATCACCTCTTCTCACTCGATTATGGGCTCGTTTTGCGGCGTGAAAGCGGAGGATCGCTCACTTTCGGTATGAGAGAGAACCCTTCCGCGCAGAGAGGGAGTGCTGATTTCAGCTTTTTCTTCGAGGGGAGCGTGCCGATCGGGTGATGAGTACGAAGAGAAAGTTATTCACCACTGTGAGCGCTTCCGTTTTTTGGAGATCCCTCTTTTGTCTCTTTGTGCAGCTCATTCCCCTCACATCTCGCTGCGAGGAAGGCGAGAAGCCGAATTTTCTCATTATTGTTTCCGATGATCAGAGGATTGAAGACTTTGAACTGGTAATGCCGCTGTTAGCTGCAAGAGTAAAGAGCTCGGCACTGTCGTTTGAAAGAGCATACGTGACGACCCCTATGTGTTGTCCCTCTCGGTCGAGTATCTTTACTGGGAGATACGCGAGCCATCACGGAGTAACAGCAAATGGGATACCTCTTCAAGAGAAAACAATTGCCGATCGATTTCGCTCAGCCGGATATTACACGGCGCTCATCGGAAAGTACTTAAACTCGTGGAGTGGAGAAAAGCGAGACGAGTTTGATTTTTGGGTCTCATTCAAAAAGGGCGTCAGTCGATACTTTGATCCGGAGCTGAATGTTCAAGGAGCCTGGGGCGTTCACAAGGGATATATTACAGCTCTCCTCGGCGGGTATGTACAGCAAGTCATCAGAGAGCGAGCACAGGATTCGAAACCTTTTCTCCTCTTTTTTACCCCAAATGCCCCGCATCCGCCGATGCAACCTGCTCCTGGAGACGAGAAACTCTTTGCCGATCTTGCTCCGTATCGACCGCCGAGCTTTAACACCGTGGGTCCTTCAAAGCCTGCTTTTGTCAAGAAAAGCAAGCCGCTCACCGTAAAAGATATCGCTGAGATAGACGCCTTCCGAAGACTTCAGGGGCAGACTCTGTTTGCGCTCGATAGAGCGGTTGGAAAGATCTTTCAGGAGCTTGAACGGACCCACACTCTTCAAAAGACGGTCGTTCTTTACATATCAGATAACGGTGTCTTGTGGGGCGAGTTTGGAATGCAAAGGAAGGTATCGGCTTATGAACCATCTGTGCACGTGCCGTTTTTTATCTTTGGGACTCCTCCCTTAAATCGAGTCGGAAGCAGCGATGCGTTGGTTGCCAATATCGATATCGCTCCAACGCTGTGTGAACTCGGGAAGGTGCCGGCGAATCCAGCGTTTGATGGAGCTTCACTTGTTCCCTTATTGTCTGGAAATGCCACGTCTGTTCGTTCATTCCTCTTTCTTGAGAGTTGGAGGGCTTCTTCAAATCGAAAACCGTTCTTTGCGGTGCATACTGGCTCGACGGTATATATCAGAAACATTGGAGCCACGGACGAACTCTACTCTCTGGATCAAGACCCATTTCAATTGGAGAATCTCGTTGACTCGCCTGAGTATGCTGCTGAGCGTGAGCGATTGAGGAAAATCCTCGAAAAGAGAGAGAAGCAGTGAAATCCTTTGGAGTGATCGCTGTCGCGTTGTTCCTGGTGGCCCTCCGTTTTTATGACACCGTGTTCTTCGAACCGGCCACACTCGACGCAGTCCGATGGATAGCAAAGAGTTCTTTTGACAACCCAGACCTCTGGGAATGGATAGGAAAGACGAATCATTTTCGAGTGGGCTACCGCCCGGTCACAGCTCTTGTCTTTTTGTTCTCTGACCTCTTTTCGGAGCGAGTCCTTGTGCTTCGGTTGATTGCGCTTTCACTCTGTGTGGGAACGATTGTTGTATCAGCGTTTCTGATAAAGGCGCTCCTTAAAGAGAGTTTCGGTGAAAGTAGCTCGATTCTCGACTCGCTTTGCGTGGTTTTCCTGCTCGGTCTTCACCCAGTTCTTGATGAGATCGTTCCTTTTTTGGCGCGGTTGAATTATCTCCTTTCAGGTTTTTTCGGAGTGTCAGCCCTGTTTCTCCTCGTTACTTCGCTAGATGGTAAAAGTGAAAGGTCAGCCTTCTGGCTTCTTGTTCGAGGACTGGGAGGAGCTCTCCTCTTTGTCTTGTCATTTCTCTCAAACGAAGCGGGAATAACATTTGTTTGTGCTGGATTCCTTTTCCTTATAGCGGCGCGGGGGTGGAAAGTTCGGACCATCCGCGAGCGCGCCATGATTTTCCTTCCAAGTGTGGTCTTCGTTGTTTGGGCCATCGGTATCCGGCAAGCAGTTATTGGGGGTGTCGGCGGATACGGAGAGGGAGGTATCGTCTTGGGGAAAATCTCGCTTATTCTTTCGAGATTAGGTCATTCTCTTCTGAATACGCGAGATGCGTGGTGGTCTGAGTGGCTTGCTGCGCTCAGTGGGTTGCTCTTGATTGCAGTTCCCTTCGCCATTTGGACTCAAAAGCCATCTCGTGCGAGCAGAGATGGGCGAGCATTTGCTCTCTGGTTTTTGAGCGTATGTTGTCTCTTTTCAATCTTTGGGGTGTGGTTTCCTCGACAGCTTTTTTTTGTCGTAATACCTTTCGCTCTCCTTCTTGTCTCGATGTGGCGAATTTCTTCGGATGTTAATCGGACTTTTCGCATCGCAGTGAGAGTATTCTTGGTAGCGATAGTAGGACTGTCGTATCGAGAAGTACTCCTCGGCTATCCGTCACGGGTGAGCTTTGTGACGAGAGCGAGCGCCTTTTCGAAGGGAGTAAAGGATTTTCGCAAGGGTCTCGAAAGCTCGAGTCGCGAAGCCGAGATAGTTCCAGTACTCTGGTGGTGTGAATCGGAGCGAAGTGAGCTTTCAGTGCCAAAACAAGAGAGTCTTTCGTCTTTTCCTCGGGCAGCACGAGCACCATACGAGTGGCTCCAATATCTCTCTCGACGAAAAGGGAGAAAACTCGCTTTTGCCCAATATGTAGAGTGCGGACGAGATCTCAGTGCGAGAGATTTCATCGTTGAAGAGGGACGGATTCTGCTTGTTGGCGGCCCAGTTCGAAAGATGATGACTCTCAATAGATTGAAAGTTTATCCAGAAGGTGCTCCTCTTCTAGAGCAGAGAGCTGAGGGGTCGGAGAGTTCGTTAATTTTTGTACAAACCGGAGCCGGTTGGAAATGGATTGATTCCTCTTCGCTCCATTGACCGGCGTCAAACTCAGTGGTGTACTCCGATTAATGAAGCGTAGTGGATTGCGATCGAAGAAATGGAAAGAAGCGGTTTTGCTTGTAGCGCTCCTAGCGTGCGTGGGCGGGGTCGTTGTTTATTTCGAATCGGATTCTACTCCAGATGCCCGCGCTCGATATTCTCCTCCCCAACAGGCGTCTGTGATTGGAAGACTTACGGTTTTTGAGCGGGGAGAGAGCTTTCCTGGATACACCTTATACCCAATGTGTGGCAACGCCGAGGTTCATCTTCTGAATCACGAAGGAAAGTCCGTTCATGTGTGGCCGGTCGACGCAGACCGAGCCCGTTTGCTTCCAAACGGTAATCTGCTTGTTGTCCACGCTTCGAAATGGGGACTCTCGACGGAGAAATGGAAGAAGCTGAGGAGATTTGTTCGAGAGTACAGCTGGGACGGAAAAGTGGTGTGGGAAAAGCAACTCGATGGACCTGCGCACCACGACATTCAGCGGCTCTCAAACGGGAATACTTTGGCGCTCGTTATAACATCTGTCCCGATGGACGACCCGGTACGCTCCACTATTCAAGATCCCTTTCTTCGGACCGCGGGGATTCGGAGCGATGAAATCCAGGAGATTTCGCCGAGTGGTGAGATCATGTGGAACTGGAAATTTCACGAACATGTCGACATCAACTCCTGTGGAGCGGAACAGTGTCCGGATGAATTTCGCGACAAAGTCGTCCAAGGTGAGAGAAATTACGATTGGTCACATACGAACACGATCTCTGTGATCCCAGAGAATCACTGGTTCGAGGTTGGAGATGAGCGATTCCGTCCGGGGAACATCATGGTGCTGCCACGGAATTGGTCTACTGCCATGATTATCGATAAAGCCTCTAAGGAGATTGTTTGGCGCTATTCTGGTTCGTATCGAAATGGGCTTTCGGGAGGACACGAAGCGCATATGATTTCCAAGGGTCTTCCGGGAGCTGGAAATGTTCTTATTCTCGACAACGGACGTGATCGAAAGGAGTCGTATGTGCTTGAAATAGATCCGGTGTCTCAGGAAACAGTTTGGGCATACGATGTTGGCGAGCAGTTTTTTACTCGAGCCGCTGGTTCAATGCAGAGGCTTCCCAACGGAAATACCCTGATATCTGAAGATCTTACGGGAAGGGTGTTTGAGGTAACTCCGACCAAGAAAGTTGTTTGGGAGTTTACCCGCGCCTATAAGGGAGAAGAGGCTATGACGAGAATCAATCGGGCTCAGCGCTATCCCTTAGGGTTTCTCGGGGAATTAGAAGCCGATCTCCGGGGATAAGGGGACCCCTTATTTGTTTTGTTTCGGTTTAGATTTTGTGAAAATACGATTTCCTCACTTCGGGAAGGCGAGTATCTTCGAAGGTAGCTAACGGAGCCCGTTCGGGTCTCCGCCGTTTCATTTCCAGTCCACATATGTTTGATAAAGAACCTGAGAGGGTTTCTGGCAGGCAGGACCAGATCCCGTTTGAGCAGGTCGTATTTGCTGCCGACCAAGTTGAACGCCTCACAGACATCTCTGAACTAGGGGATCGAGGCGAAGAAGAGGATATCGATCGCTCGCTTGAGTACCTTTCAACGGGCGCTATCCAGTGTGGACTCTCACGTGATCACGTTATCTCGTTTAGTCGCTTCGATTCACCCGATGCGAAGTTACCTCCCGCGATTATTAAGGAACTTTTGGGTAAGCTTGTGCGAGTGGGGATGAGCATCAATTTCCAAGACGAAGAGATGGTCGTTCTCGGTCTGAGTGGCTGGATGATTGATAGTGATCCGCTGGCAGAGAGCAAAACGAAACGCCGATTTAAGCTCGGGGATATGCTTCCTGATAACTCGTCCGATCTAATACTGGACCAGATAGAACTCGCACCAACGAAATTTTTCGACATGGGTGGATACTAGAAGCCATCTCCTGCGGAAAAAATCATGGGAGGCACTCTCGGACTTTTTTTGGGGGTCTGTTCCCTCCGTGCTTCGGTACAGATGCTTCAGTACAGAGTGGTCTTGACCCAAAAACCTAACCGAAAGAAACCAAGAGAGCGTTTGGCTCTAACTCCTGTCCGCTCTGAACGTGAATCTTTTTGACGGTTCCATCGCGAGGGGCTGGAATATTGTTTTCCATTTTCATGGCCTCAACGACGAGCAGGGTTTCTCCTTGAGCAACACTGTCTCCTTCTTTAATCGGTATCGAAACGACTACGCCAGGCATTGGGGCTCGAAGCTCTTTTGAATTTGCCGCAACTGAGGAAGAGGCACGAGCCGGTTGAGGGGCGATCGCACCAACCTGATTGGCAGGGAAACGTGTTGAAGGAGCAGCTGAACGTAACGTTGGGGCAACAGATACTTCATGAACGGTACCGTTTAGCTCGAATCGGACCGAAGAGTGGGAACGTTCTATCAGTCTTGGAAAGTATTCGTTGCCATTTACGATTACGCGATATTGAGTCATGTTCGTCACCCTCTGCCCTAATTGCCACTGTTCAGTCGCGCAACTCCTTCAAGACGAGCTGCATCAGACCATTGCCTGCGACGGAAAGGAATATTTGTGAGGGAGAAAAGCGCGTAGCCGATAGCTGTGACAAGCTCGTCACTCATCTCGCCGGTCCGAGTGGTATCCACCACAATTGGGGAGTCCAACTGAATAGGGAGCGCTAATATTCTTGGGCTCTTTTTTGCTAAAGAAAAAGTTTCCATCACTTGCCTACAACGGAATATTGCCGTGCTTTTTCTTAGGTATGTTCTGGCGCTTTCCACGAAGTGCATTAAAAGCCTGTACTACTATACCGCGTGTCTCCTCGGGTCGAATCACAGCGTCGATATAGCCAAGCTCAGCCGCGCACCAAGGATTCGAAAATTTATCTCGAT
>JAGRAO010000050.1:13681-18322 GCA_020434565.1 Bdellovibrionales bacterium | reverse complement strand
ATGCATACTCAGGCGAGCGCTTTCGAGCAAAAACCAGGCACAGAACAAGGAGACCCGCAAAAATAACCTTTAAGAAAGTCTCAGTCGAAAAAGCAAAATGCTCGGGGGCAAGAGTGGCAAACGAGTAATCAGCACTCAAAGGAAAGGGGATAAAAGTTAAAACAAAATAGTCACTCAAGAGCGAAACTGCTGCAAGGAGCCGATGCGAGAGATCAAAATGGACCAGGGGATTATCGATAAAATCGACTACTCGAGATGGAAATACTTCTCCAACCGCCATGTATCTAAGAAGCACAAAAAGGGCGGCACAGACAAAAGAGGAAAAAAGGACCCATTTCATCCTACTCCCTTCTTCTCGTTGATATCTCGGGACAAACCACAACACAGTAAACGCAAGTGGGCCATAAAGTATGCCACTCTCCTTGCTCAGCGTTGAGAGGAGAAGAAGGAGAGCAAAGAGAACCTTCTTTGAGTATGAAAACTGATCCTTTGTGGTCGTGAGATATACTGCAGAGAGCCCGAACAGAGCCGCAAGAAGTTCGGCCCTTCCAACAATGTTCACTACAGCTTCTGTGTGTACGGGATTAATTGCAAAGAGGCATGCTGAGAGAAAAGCGAGTCTCTCAGAAAAGAGACTCCGGAGCACCGCAAATACTAAGACCGAGTTTATGGCGTGCAGCAGAATATTCACACCGTGAAACCCAGCTGGGCTCAAGCCGTGCAAAAGTCGAGAGACGAGAAACGAAAACATCGTCACCGGTCTGTAAAGATCTCCTGGAGGAGTCGGAGAAGTTAAGAGGTCGCCGATATGCCAATAGCTTGAGAGAATATAGTTTGAAGTGATCTGAATGTGATCGTCATAGACGAAGCCAAAGCTGATGCTTGGAAGAAACACCACCACAGCGAGCAGCAGCAGGCTCGGGGCATAGAAGGAAGAGGAGCTTGAGGCCTTAGAAATCCACCTATCGGAAAGATTCATTTCCTGAAGGTATCAAGAGATATTCATTCCTTAAAGGTTTCAAAATGCACCCTGCTGACTCTATTGCAGCAGGGGGTGTCACAAAAAAAATCGACCCGCTTGCCAAAATCCTCTCCAGAGTCATCTCGGAGCTCATAGTCTCGGCTGAGTGAAGAATTCAGAAAGGGTACAGTTTTGTTTTAGCTATGAGTTCTTCAACTTGGGGTGACATCCATTAAAAAAAAGACCCCCCTGAAGGCGAACCTATCAGAGGGGTCTCTTCTTCAAAGACTCTTGTAGATATCTTTTTCTAAGCGCTACTGAACTTGATTGTTATCAGTCGTACAAACACTTTCAGTAGTTGGAACAGTCGCAACAAGAGCGAGGCTATCATCGCCAAGGGCGTTTGCCTGACGCTTGAGCCTCTTGGCGTTTCCGCCACGCTTGGCAATTCTTCGAGCGAGTTTGTTCGCAATTGAAACCAACTCTTGAGTGTTCACGGAGAAGAGCTGAACACTCTCGATTCCACTCGCTACCTGAACACAGAAGTCAGCATTTGCACACTGTGTGTTCACCGAAGGGATCGACCAGATGAATCCCCAATTCTCTTCGAACAGAGTTTTTGCTCGCTGCTTTTGACGGCTTCCGAACTGCTTATCTGTAGCCTCGTTTGCGGTACCACGGCTCACTGTTTTGAGCTGGCGGTTTAGGCGACGAACGATTCTGTACTGTGCTTCAGCTTGTGAATCGAGCGTTCCCTGAGTAGCAGAGATATCAACATCTTCACATCCGAGGCACGAAGTCCCATCACCGTTACACTGGCCACACTGATCAAGGGTAGCATCTCCACCCGAAACTCCGAGGCAGTCTGTCGGCTCTTCGTCCACAAAGAGTGTAAACGGACAACTCACGCTGTTATCCATTGAGTCAGTGTAGGTCACACCAACGTCAAATTGTTGTCCAGCATCTGCTGAAGTCGGTGTCCAGCTAAAACTTCCGTTAATGGTTCCGGCTTGAACAGTCCCATCAGCCGGGTCAACCGAGGCACCGGAAGGAACACCAGAGTAGTTGATGGTAACGTCTTTTCCATCAGGGCTTCCCCCGGTAAAAAGCGTTTGGAAAGGTACATCAACCTCGAGCGAAAAGTTCATCGACTCTTGATCACAAACCGGAGTGCGGTATGTATCAGCATTTGTTTTATCGAAAAATCCTGAGTACGAAGAGTTTCCGAGTCTATCCCCTTCATCACACGAACCGTTCAGTTCGTCTTGGGCGGTACAGACGTAGATTCCATCTATGGGGTACGAACACGCTGGATCAATATCAGCTACAACATCATCGATAAATCCATCAGCCCCATAAATTACATCGAGATTTGGATATCCGTGCGTCTGAACCCAAAATCCAACGTTTCCAGCGAAAGATACGCCCTCGTATGGCTCAGGACCAACATTTGTTGGCACGTAGCTATTAATAGCTGTGACATCTACTGAAAATGTATAACGCTTTCCGAGAGCAGTGTTCTGCACGTTGAGAGACTGAAGCCATCCACTACAAGACCCAGCAACTCTTGAGGTGCAGATGTTGTCTCCAGCCACGTAGCTTTCATTCGTTGGATTCGACTCATCTCCGTCATAGGCATAAACCGAGAGTGAAGGTACAGCGTCAGTAGCATCGAGAAAGAACACCGCATTTTGGAATGGATGTGGCATCTCACCAGAGGTAATGACGAAAGTGATCATCTTGGCGACTTCACTTGGAGAAGCGCCACAAGAGTCTGGACCAACCGTCGGCCCGCTCAACTCCATATCAACCGAGAGAATGTTGGTCGTGGTGTTGAACCGAAATTCGACGTTCTCAATCGTGCCTCCATTGTCGTTGACGATTCCTTCGTCAGCGAGGCAGGTCCCCGACGGCGCAAAGCAAAGGCTCGTATCACCTTTCGTAAAAGAAAGGATGTACTCGTCTTCTGCCGCAAATGCCGGCGCAACGAGAACAACTAAAAGAGCCAAGAGAGAAATACAGGTAACTACTTGTTTTTGCAGATAGTTTGATGCGATCATTTCGACCTCGTCTTTGGGCTACGTTCTTCAAACGACGTTAGCAGGGACAGAGGGTAACGGCTCTCAAATTCTTAATCAAGTTCGCCTCAGGGCTTTTGGGGCCAAATTCCCTGATTCTGTCTGATTTTCTTGTGACTGTATCTCGAGCCCGCGACCTTCGGGCGGAAGAGTACGAGGTGTTGGGAACCTAGGCAAGCCCCAGAGCTGTCGTGCTTTTTTTTAGGCTCTTTGGTGAACGAGGTCAGGGGAGCCCGTACCTTGGGCGCTCCCGGCGGCGAGCCGTCCGAACTGCGCTCTCGCAGCCGAGCCGCTAGTGGCTAATGAGCTGATCGATCGCTTCGATGCGATCGAGCTTGGCCTTTGCCGCTATCGTCTCAACATCATCGAGCGAGCCAGCTTCGACAACTTTTTGGAGAACTCCTCGATCTGAAGCGTATGAATCCCGATTCACAGATGAGAGGTCATCGAGAGAGTCCGCAAGCACAGTGAGTTTGTTCTCTGAGAAACTCACAAACCCACCAGAGACAACCATCCGCTGCACTTTCTTTGAGCCCGAGGCGATATACTGAAGCACTCCTGTTCCGAGCACCGCCGTATATTTGGCGTGTTGCGGAAGGATCCCTACCTGTCCCACTGATGTCGGGACGGTCACTTCCTCAACCTGCTCATCAACCGCAAGTCCTGCTGGCGTATAGAGCTTTAGCTCGAATACAGAATCCGCCATCTCTCTTAAGCTCCTTATGCAGCTTTGGCGAGTTTCGCAGCCATAGCTTCAGCTTTTTGTCTCGCATCTTCGATTGTACCAACGTAGAGGAACGCCTGTTCAGGCAGATCATCGTGCTTTCCGTCTACCAGTTCACCAAAACTTCTGATGGTGTCTTCGAGCTTCACAAAGATACCGGCTGATCCAGTAAACTGCTCAGCAACAAAGAATGGTTGAGAGAGGAATCGCTCGATCTTTCGAGCACGAGCAACGATCAATTTGTCCTCTTCAGACAATTCATCGATTCCGAGAATCGCGATGATATCTTGGAGATCTTTGTAACGCTGAAGTGTGATCTGAACCTTTCGGGCAACTCTGTAGTGCTCATCTCCGACTACCTCTGGTTCAAGGATAGTTGAAGTTGACCCGAGTGGATCTACCGCAGGATAGATACCCTTTTCAGCGATACCCCGAGCAAGAATTGTTTGTGCATCAAGGTGAGCAAACGTTGTTGCTGGAGCTGGGTCGGTCAAATCATCGGCAGGAACGTATACCGCTTGTACCGAAGTAATCGATCCCTTGTTCGTTGACGTAATCCGCTCTTGGAGTTCTCCCATGTCAGTCGCAAGTGTCGGCTGATATCCCACAGCTGACGGCATCCGACCGAGAAGAGAAGACACTTCAGATCCTGCTTGCAAGAACCGGAAAATATTATCTACGAAAAGAAGAACGTCTCGACCCTCTTCATCTCGGAAATACTCAGCAGCAGTAAGTGCTGAGAGACCTACGCGGAAACGTGCTCCCGGAGGCTCGTTCATTTGGCCGTACACGAGGCACGCCTTATCGAGTACACCTGAGTCCTTCATTTCGTGCCAGAGATCGTTCCCTTCGCGGGTTCGCTCTCCCACACCACCGAA
>JAGRAO010000050.1:5697-13581 GCA_020434565.1 Bdellovibrionales bacterium | reverse complement strand
GAATATCCCCCGTGGGCCTTTGCGAGGTTGTTGATCAACTCCATGATAACAACCGTTTTTCCCACTCCGGCACCGCCGAAGAGTCCGATCTTTCCCCCTTTGAGGTATGGACAGAGGAGGTCAATAACTTTGATCCCTGTTTCAAAGATCTCTTTTTTTGTCGATTGATCTTCGAATTCAGGCGCAGCTCTGTGAATCGGCCACCGAACATCTGTGTCGATAGGTCCTGCTTCATCTACTGGTCGGCCGATAACGTCCATGATTCGACCGAGAGTTTTTTCACCAACTGGGATAGAGATTGGCGCGCCGGTATCAACAACTTGCTGACCTCGTACGAGACCTTCAGTTGAGTCCATCGCGATACACCGTACGCGGTTATCCCCAAGGTGTTGCGCGACTTCCATCGTGAGATTGTTCTCTTTGTCGTCAATCGCGCGGTTCGTAGTAAGAATCGCGCTGTAGATTGAGGGCACGCCCTGCTCTTGCGGGAATTCAACGTCAACGACCGCTCCAAGAATCTGGACGACCCGTCCCTTTCTCCCTACTCCGTTTGTACCTTGGTTCATGTTTCTTCCTTTAGACGTTTAATAGTGATCCGATAAAAATTCTTAGTTGAGAGCCTCTGCACCACCGATAATATCGAGAAGCTCCGAGGTAATTGCTCCCTGTCGAAGTTTGTTGTGCTTCAACGAGAGCTTATGAACGAGTTCGCCGGCGTTTTTGGTCGCAGAATCCATAGCGACCATTCGGCTACCGTGCTCGCTCGCTTTTGAATCCAAACCAGCCTGGAGGATTTTTGTTCGAAGAATCCGCGGCAAAATCGCCTCAAAGACAGCTTCTGCACTCGGCTCGAACAGGGTAAGCCCAGTTGAAAGCTCAGCTCCCCCAGACTCCGAAAGCCCTGCATCCATCGGGAGCAATTTCTCGAGGAGGACCGATTGGGACATTGCTGATCGAAACTGGGTGTAAAGTATGTATGCTTCGTCGATTTCACCTGAGATAAAGTCACTCTCGAGTTTCAAGCACACTTCTTCTATTGGCCACTCATTCGCGTCTTCGGAAAGCCCGATATAGTGCTTACTGAAGGGGATCTTTCGGTTGCGGTGGTACTCAAAGGGCTTTTTCCCAAAAATGACCGCATCGATAGATGCTCCGGGGTTTTTTGCTGCGAGCTCGCGCCTCGCGGACTCTACCCGCTTATTGATGTTGGTGTTGAAAGCACCACACAAGCCTCGACTACCGCCAACGACAACGATTCGGATCTTTTTGACCTCTGGTCGAGTTTCCGTAAGTGGGTGCTCAAGATCAGGTTGGGTCGAAAGCGCTGCAAGCAACTCCGATAAGAGCTGCCCTAACGCATCGGTGTACTCACGTGATGCTTTGACAGCATCTTGAGCCTTTTTCAGCTTGGCCGCAGAGACCAGCTTCATGGCATACGTGATTTTCTTTGTATTTTTTACCGATTTAATTCGGCGCTTGATGTCCTTGAGACCCGCCATAGCTTCAACCCTTCAACCCGATTAGGCACTCGCTTGAGCAGAGGCTCCCTGACTCGCTCCACCTTTGCTCGCACCTGAAGCAGAAGCTCCGTTCGCACTCGCTCCAAGCGCAGAAATTGCCGCTTGAAACTCTTTTACGAACGCTGAAAAGACACCTGAAAACTTCTCTTCGAGCTCTTTATCAAATGCTTTCTTCTGCTCAATGTCAGCAAGAAGCTGTTTGTGATTCGCTTCGAGATGTTTGTGAAGTGCATCTTCAAAAGGCCGAATCTGATCAACGCTGAGTTTGTCCGTGTGACCCTGGTTGACCGCAAGAATAGAGATAGCCTGCTTTGTGGCAGACATCGGCTTGTACTGCTCTTGCTTCAAGATCTCGACAAGTCGCTCCCCCCGAGCAAGCTGTGCTTGGGTTGCAGCATCGAGATCAGAACCGAACTGAGCGAACGCCTGCATCTCCCGATATTGGGCGAGGTCGAGACGGAGCATCCCTGCGACCTGTTTCATCGCTTTAATTTGAGCAGCACCACCCACACGAGAAACAGAGATTCCCACGTTTACGGCCGGTCGCACCCCGGAGTTAAAGAGGTCTGTCTCAAGGAATATCTGCCCGTCAGTAATCGAGATTACGTTGGTTGGGATATAAGCTGACACGTCACCTTCTTGGGTTTCGATCACAGGAAGAGCTGTAAGCGAACCAGCACCCCGAGCGTCGCTCAACTTTGCAGCACGCTCTAACAATCGGGAGTGGAGGTAGAATACGTCCCCTGGATAGGCTTCTCGTCCTGGAGGTCGACGGAGAAGGAGTGACATCGCCCGATAGGCCACGGCGTGTTTTGAAAGATCATCGTAAATGATCAGTGCGTGCTTTCCCTTCTCCATGAAGTATTCGCCCATAGCACACCCAGAATAAGGCGCGAGGAACGAAAGCGGAGCGGGCTCGGAAGCAGTCGCTGCGACCACAATCGTGTGATCCATTGCGCCGTACTCTTTGAGCTTTTCAACGACTTGAGCAACCGAACTCCTTTTCTGCCCAATCGCAACGTATATACAAATTACGCCGTTTCCTTTCTGGTTAATGATCGTATCGAGCGCGACGGCAGTTTTTCCGGTTTTTTTGTCCCCGATAATTAACTCTCGCTGACCTCTTCCCACTGGGGTCATCGAATCAATAGCTTTAATTCCCGTCTGGAGCGGCTCGTGCACTGATTTGCGTTCAACAATACCTGGAGCTTTAACTTCGATTCGACGGGTCTCGGATGTCTTGAGTTCACCCATTCCATCGATTGGATTTCCGAGTCCGTCGAGCACCCGACCGACGAGCGCATCACCGACTGGCACACTTGCGATCTCCTTAGAGCGCTTTACAGAGTCCCCTTCTTGAACTTCACGGGTTTCCCCCATGAGAACGACCCCGACCCGATCCTCTTCGAGGTTCAAGGCAATTCCTCGAACACCACTTTCAAACTGAACAAGCTCTCCAAGAGCCACTTCAGAGAGTCCGTGAACAAAAGCAACCCCGTCCGAAACAGAGATTACCGATCCAGTTTCCGCCAGCTCTTGTCCAGCAGAGAATCCTTGAATCCGCTCTTTTAAAATCCGACTAATTTCTTCAGCCTTTCCACTCATGGTTTTTCAATCCTCCGGAACAGATACTTTCTGTTAGTTATCAATCTCTCTTCAGTAGCCTTAAACGCTCTACCGTTTTCCCTCAACACTTGGCTGATTTCGTTCAGCTTCCTTCGTTGTTAAACGACTCCTCACTCATGAACCAAGCAAGTGACTCTTTATACGGTTCAACCCACCTCGCACTGAATTATCAAAAGTCTTGTCTCCGCTCTTGATAAGCACTCCACCGATGAGCTCACGATCGACTTTCCACTCGACAGTAACATCGGACCCAAACTGACTCTTGAGCTGCTCAGTCGTTGACTGGCGCTCGCTTTCAGCGAGTTCACGAGCCGAATGAACTTCGAGCTTCAAGAGATTTCGGTACGAGGTATACAAAGCCGAAAACGCTAAAGCAATTTCGGGAAGTCCCGAAAATCGCCGGTTTTCAAGGAGGACAACGAGAAAGTTCTTAAAAGGTTCGCTCTCAGAAAACAAGAGCTGCGCGAGATCGGAAACCACCGCTCGTTTTTCGTTATCTGAAATGGCTGGATTTGCGATAGCCTCCTGCAGATCTGAAGATTGTGCCCAGAGTTTGCCTGCTTCGTTGAGCGCAGTTTCCATCTGACCGAGCAGATCTTTTCCTATCGCATCAAACAGCGCCTTCGCGTAGCGCTTTGCTGTCTTTCCGTCCACTCCTGAACCCATTCTCGCCCTTGCTCCCTGTCTTACCGAAGATCCGTCTTACCGAAGTTCGTTTCGTAAACTATTTTTAAGGCTCTTATCTCCGAAGAACCGAACCAATCTGAGAAAATGCCGCGTTTCGATACCGTGCATCAGCACCCTCATCAGTTTGGGCGATGAGCTGCGACTTGGCTTGCTCTATGACCTTCTCAGCCAGCTCTTTTCGAACGAGAGCTTCCTGCGACTGTTTCTCCGCCGAAAGAGACATGCTGGCCTGTTCCCGAATTCTTGCCGACCGTTCACGAGCCTGCGCAATGAGCGTTTCTGCTTCCTGGCTCGTTTCTCTCTGAATAACCGACCGCAGTTGAGCTATCTCAGCATCTACCCCGCTCTTTCGACGGTTCACCTCATCGAGCTTGCTCTGCGCCAACTCAAGTTTCTTTTCTCCGGCAAAGATCTGTTCTCGAATCTCTTCGCTCCGTTTTTCCCAAAACGACCGGAATGGTTTTCTCAACAGGAGATACAATCCACCGAAGAAAACAACGAATGGAGGCAATGAAAACCGTAGGTCAGCGATACTTGAAACGTGGTGTTCATGGCCTTCGCCACCAGCGGCATAGGCAAAGAGAGGAAGTAGGAGAAGGGGAGTTACAGTACTCAGAACTACTAGGTGCCGTCGTTTCATAAGGAGCGTCTCTATACTTTGCTTTACTCTCGAAATCTTTGTTCCAAAATTCGCGACTCTTCGGGTCGGAGAAACATCCGTCTCTTAATGCGCCACCCCAGAGCCTGTGAGGTTATCACTAATGGACCGCGATACATCCGAGGCCAAATCATCAACTCTTGAAAAAAGCTCTGCCTTGAGCTGATCAATTTCTCGGTGAATCTCTTCACGCCCTCGAACAACGACCGCCTGAGCGTCGTTCTCCGCTTCAAGCAAAAGCGCAGAAGCCTCCTTTTGAGAACCTTGAAGTTTTTCGAGCTTCTCTTTTACGGCGTCGATTCGAGCCGAGTTAATCCGTTCGTCGATTTCGGCCTCTATAGCGGAAGCTCGCTCGACAAGCGCGCTTGCTTCGCTGTCGGCTCCAGTGGTCAACGCTTCACGTGCTTCAAAGTTTTTAAGAAAGGGGAGAAAGAAAACCTTACCAGCCACAAAGGAGTAAAGAGTAAAGGCAGCAGCAACAACACAGATCATCCAAAAGTCAGTGACTGACAAAGCAAAGACGCCGAGGATCTGTTCGAGTCCGGATTGGTTCACTTGCATACTCCCGTTAACAATTCACTCTCAAACTACGCCCGACACCGTAGGGTGTTCCACCTTCTCTCAATGGGCCCTTCGAAGATAGAACTCTCGTATGTCGCCTTCCACGAATGGCAAAAGGGCTCTCTTCTCACCACGCTCTGTTGCTATGTATCTCAGTTGCTATTTATTGGCGGCTTTTACAGCATCTTTAGAGGCATCGGTCAGCTGCGGAGCTTGTCGTTTCATAGAACAAGTTCCTTCGAAAACCACCCCTTCTTCAATGCTGAGATTGCTACTGGTGATGTTTCCGACGATCTTGGCTGGCTTCAAAAGCGACAAACGCTCAGTAGCGGTAATGTCGCCATTGACCGTTCCACGAACCCGAATCTCTGTCCCAGTAATTCGAGCGTTGATGACTGCACCTTCGCCGATATCGAGTCTCCCTTTCGAATCGATTTCGCCTTCTATGAAACCATCCAGCTCCACCGGTCCGGTAAAGTTCAGATTGCCAGTGACTTTCGAACCCTGACCGAGGAAAGCCTCGACTGAACGATTCTGTGTGTACGGAGTTGTTGACGATTCATCGCCTTTCTCTTTGCCGAATGCCATAACGCGTCGTCCAAAAAAATAAAGAAATAAAGGAGCGGACTCGATACTTTACGAGCCGAGGTACGCTAGCGTTTTCCCGCGCTAAAAGTCAAACAAAGCGGTAGAACAATTCAGAAAAGGGGCGGGTAAACGGTTCGCTCAAAATGGAGAATATTGCGCTTGCTTTTTAACTATAAAACGATGTTATTGACAGAGTCTCTCAACCAATCTCTGGAGCTCTTCTTCTGAAAAGTACTCTATTTCGATCTTTCCACGCCCCGACTGGAGATGTCTGAGTACGACCTTGGTTCCGAGGCTCTCTCTGAGTCGCGAGACAACTTCACCGCTATCCTCAAGAGCGGATTGCGCACCAGATTCCCCATCACCTCTGCTACGACCCTGGGCTTTTGCCCGGTGCTTTGGATCGAGAACGACAACTCGAGAAACGATCTCTTCTACCGAGCGCACCGAGAGCCCTTCCCGAACGACTTTCTCGGCAAGCTGCATCTGAGCAGAGGGCTCCTTGACTGTGAGGATCGCTTTAGCATGACCCAACGAGAGCTTTGAATTTTCGACCAACTCCTGAACCTTTTCAGGCAGCTTTAAGAGTCGCATCACGTTTGCAACCGTGGCGCGATCCTTTCCGACCCTTTCAGCGATCTCTTTCTGGCTGAGGTTAAATTCACTCGACAACCGATCGTATGCGCGAGCCTCTTCCATCGGCGTTAAATCTGAGCGTTGGACGTTTTCGACCACGGCTACTTCGAGGACATCGCGCTCTGATAGCTCACGGACTATTACTGGAAGGTGCTTCAATCCAGCCTTCTTGGCAGCACGGTACCGCCGCTCACCGGCTACGACTTGGTACTTCCCAGACGCATTAGGAGCGGTCCGAACGAGAACGGGCTGCAGCACGCCTAAGGCTCTAATCGAATCGGCGAGTTCAGAGATCTCTTGATCGTTAAAGTGTTGCCGAGGTTGCGTAGGGTTCGCTTCGATCTCTTCAATAGGGAGATATCGAACACGCTCAGAGACGACCGTCCCGCTTGATCCAGCTGCGGATGCTGTACTCTGGAGCTGAGAGCGATAGCCATCCCAAGCACTCTCTTTCGACTGGATCGTGCTCGATGACTCTTCCCTCTCTTCGGATTGTGGGGTGGCTGGAACGGGAGCAGAAGAGATCAACGCACTCAAACCTCTCCCAAGACCTCGCTTCATTTTTGGTTTCAAAGACATCCTCGCTTCTCCCTACGCTTGAGAGCCTGCTCCTTGAAAGGGAGCGGTCACTCTATTGAGACCCGATACTATAGATGTTCCACGTGGAACAACTCAAACCCAAGCTCACTCAATTTGGGCTTCTGGGCCCGTCACCCACCTGTGGCCCTAACTGTTTGCGACGAGCTTTTCGCCAGAGGTGCCTAACATCCGGTCTCGAACCTCAAGAGCAAGTTCGTGGTAGGCCTTGGCTCCAGCGGACTCGGGATCGTAAAGACATATAGGCAGACTATGGCTGGGACACTCTGAGAGCCGAATATTTCTCGGAATTCTCGTCTGAAAGGTACGATCGGCAAAGTAGTTCCGAACCTCCTGCTCTACCTGAGAGGAGAGGTTCGTTCGGGCGTCAAACATGGTCAGGAATACCCCAAGAACTTCGAGCTTCGGATTAAAGGTCTGGTTCACGAATTCAATCGTATTCATCAGAGCCGATAGCCCCTCCAGAGCGTAGTACTCAGCTTGAAGGGGTATGAGAATATAATTTGCCGCCCCAAGAGCATTCAAAGTCAAAAGACCCGATGAAGGTGGGCAGTCAATAAAGATGAAATCAAAGCGCTCTTTAAGAAGTTTAATCTGAGACTTTAAAATGAGCTCTCTTCCAGGGGTCTTTCCCAACTCTATCTCAAGACCTACCAGGTCCTTCGAAGACGGGGCCACCCGAAGGTTCTTTACCCCACAATCCTGAATAATTTCGCCGAGAGTCACTCGCGAAAAGAACACGTCGTACAAGTCTCTCCCTTCTTCGGGAAGCTCAACACCTAAACCGCTGGTTGCATTGGCCTGAGGATCAAAATCAATCACCAGCACTTTGTGCCCCATGAGGGCGAGCTCCGCCCCGAGACTCACTGAACTGGTGGTTTTTCCAACTCCGCCTTTCTGATTGGCAACTGCTATTACTCTCGTCATAGGTGAGAGGTGTAGCACGACGTTCAACTAACTTAAACTAATTTCAAGAGTGAAAATGTTCCACGTGGAACATTTCAGCACACC
>JAGRAO010000050.1:0-5601 GCA_020434565.1 Bdellovibrionales bacterium | reverse complement strand
CTCGAACCGAAAGAAATGGTCCCAGCGAAACACGAATGTTTAATCTATCGATTTACCACTACTTTCTCGATTTTCTGCTCCAAGCGATTAACATAATTCGCCATATTCTTGGCTGCCTGATCAATTGCCGTGAGAGCTTTGTTTGTCATCGGCGCAGCCTGTCCTGCGGCTTGGGCCACGAACACCATCGCGACAATCTCCTGGAGAGGATTATTGAGATCGTTTCGAATATCGGCGCCGAGCTCCTTCACTTTTTCACGCAGGTCGCCGCCGTTATTCACATCAAAATTTACCGCCTGAGCCATACCGCCACTTCCTAACTTCTTTAGCTTCGCAAACTGATAGCCGAGCTCACCGAGAGCTTGCGCACCGGAGTTTGTGACTTCTCCCACGACAACGAGGTCTGGGGGACACTCCATGGTGTTCAGCTCGCTCTGAAGCTGTTCGATCCCTCCATCCGGAAGAATCGGGCTAGAGACTATGAGATCAATTGTTCGTCGTCGAAGGATCCACCTCGCAAGCTCAAAGCTAGGCGCAAACGTCATCGAGCATCCCGGAAGCGCCATCGTAAGTTGATGCGTGATCTCTCGAGCCATATCGCGACCCGAATTGATTACGAGAACTGAACACGCTTCACTTTCGACCGGCACAGTAACCACGGAAGTTTGTTTCTGTTGAACGACAGAGCACTGCTGTTCGCGAGACCGCTTTTCCGCGGATACCCGTCCACCCGAGAGAAAGAGCTTGCCACGACGAAAAAGAGAACCGGACTTCAAAAAACCGTCTGAATTGATCATGAAACCTAATAAAAAAACCGTCTTAGAATAGCGATGCATTAAGGGACTTAAAGTTGCGCAGTATGACGAAAAAACAGGCGCATAGAACGCCACTTAACTCGACGCCTTCAAAACATCCTGTAATAACAGAGCCTTAATCAAAGCTCTCACTTTAAAAATCGATCAAGACAGTCATCACTTCAGACAAGTGTCACCCGAAACTCTACCGGGCACCACTGAAGGTCGCTCCTTTTGTACGGTGATCTCGCCTGAAATCTAGAGCGCCCTCCAAACTGCTGACGCTCTGTAATCGCTCATGAACCGAGCTGCAGGAGACTCAGCGGCATATCTCAATTTGAAGATTTTCAAGAGTAGCGAAGCAAGGGCAGGCACAATTCATTACAGTGTAATATTTTTAGCTAATGACAAAAAGAACGCTAGATTCATTAAAATAGAGATATTATGACGACTTAAAACCATCACTCACATCGTAAGTTATTTTAGCCTCACTTCTTCCCCGCTCAAAGCAATATCGTGGATAGGACTGCAAACACAAATGGGAGCAAAAATGACCAAAGAGGAAACTCTCCACGAACTTGAAGTGATTTTCCGAGTGCTCACTGTTGCGCTCTACCCACTCGCTCTCTGGGGCTCGTATTACTGCGTGATAACGGCGGTAGTTTTTGGAGCGCTCATTCAAATTGGAGAACCGCCGCACTTTGAACAGGTGCTGTCGCTCCTTTCAGTGTGTGGAACGGGACTCGGGGTTATCTGGCTCTTCGTATGTCCTATTTGGTTTCTCTGGAAGAGATACTGGGGGCGGTACGGGCTCCTCTCACTCGTGGTTGCTCTGATATTTAACCTCCCAACTGTGACGATTTTTTTCCTATTTTATTTTTAGGAGCTCTCCCCGAAACGGGCAAAAAGAGAGCGCTTTACTAACGTCTGGCCTAGCTGCACACTCTCGTAACGTTCTAAACCAACCTCAAATGGAATGACGAAATATGAAAGTAACGAGAGGAGCGCTGACAACCATTCTTCTTTTTCAATTGGTATTCTTCTTTGCGTTTGACTCGTTTGCCAAAAACTCACGAGCTTCGAGGGCCGCAACTCGCCTTAAGCTGTGTGCCGACGAGTCAGGACAGATTCGAGTGAAAATCCGTTGCTCGAACGCCGAAGAAGAGGTTTCCCTCTCTTCTATTGCCGCCCTGAATGCATTTACAGGAGAGCTCGTCACGCCAAACGGAGTCGTTATCCAGAGCAACGAAAGTTCCGTCTCAATCATTGCCGGTCCCAGCACGATAGAGATCGATCCACTGGCTGGAATAACCCTTTCAAGCGACCACGATCTTACCATAAGCACAGGGGGAGCCCTGAATCTGCATGGAAGGACGGTGAAAATTTCCTCAGAAATCTCAACTGAAGTGAAATCGAGCATTGAGACTTCAGTGAAGGGGGACACGACGACCTCTATTACTTCGGGGGCGATTACAGAGATAAAGGGTGCGATCGTAAAGATTAACTAAGGACTGAGAGTTTCGATTATGAATATGCGTCTCCTCACTCTTTTTTATCTCTTTCTTCTCACTTTTGGAGCAGCTCCAGAGGTTCACGCGGGAGGACCTGCCGCGCGACAGGGCGACACAACCACACATAACGGAATGGTTATCGCTGGCAGCCCAACCGTTCTTATCAGCGATGCACCCGCTGCAAGATTGGGAGATTTCGTTGTCTGCCCTGAAGTGAGTCAGAATGGCGGAGTTCCCGTTCCACACGTTGGTGGGCAAATAATTACTGGAGTACCAACAGTATTAATCGACGGGATGCCCGCAGCTACTGTTGGAGATACCGTACAAGAAGTTGGTGTACAAAGCGCTATCAATCTCGGAGCGCCGACCGTTCTCATCGGGACTGGGAACTAGACAAAGGAAGGGGGGACGTACCTGGTTTCTCCCCGTGCCGCCGTGAGGAGAATGCTTCCATCGTGAGATGAAGAAAAACTCACCTTTGCTTGCGATGACTCACTCCGGCAGCTCTGAGGCAAAGACAAAAAAATCGAATCGCGAGAATGGAGTAGGCTTCAACTTAGGCTCGATAGCTCGAGGCTACTTACGCCGATTTCTTCGTGAAAGCCGCGGCTTCGGTAAGATATATGGGGTAACGAGCTCTTCGTCTTTCGCTTGAAGCTCGAGGTTTTTTATCAACATTGCAGGTGAGATCGTTGAAACGGGAAGAAATCCAGACTCTGCTCCGCAATAGCTATTATCAAGTTCGAGGTCACTCCCAACGGCTACAATGTTGCCGAGCGCGGCCAGCGGAGTTCCCACAAAATCGACCCCTTTGATTACTTCTTCTCGACCACTCGGATAAACTAACGTGGCGTACGAGATCTCTCCCGCAAACGCTTGAAAATCATAACTCGTAGTATCGGTTTCACCCCCGGTGGTTTCGTACACGATCATTCCAAAGGGGGACTTGGACTCTCGAATCAGCTCAATCAACTTCTCTTTAAGTTCTGGCAAGGAGTATGCCTCTTCACCGGGTTCGACGATCGTGACTCCCATCCTGCTTATTGGGCGCTGGTGCTTCCGAGTACGCGCATGTCCGTTTGACTGATGCCCACGTGGTTTCAGTCCGGCTCTTGTCGAGAGAAACTCCTTGAGAACTCCGTTTTCTACGAGCAAGGTATTTTGGGCTGGAATCCCCTCATCGTCATAATCAAAGTAGCCAACACACGACCATCCCTCAAACTTCTTCAGAGTGGGGTCATCCCGAACTGTCACATCAGCTCCAATCACTCTCCTTCCAACGTGCCCTTTGAAAGTCTGTCCCTCTCCGCTCGACAGAAGGCGCGAGCCCTCAAGACGGTGGCCTATCGCTTCATGAAAGAGAAGACCCGCTGGTTGTGGATAGAGAAGCACTGGTCCAGAAAACGAGTGAACTGTGCGTGCTTTAATCAGCTCACACAGCCGATTGTACTTTCGCAAACATGCGCGCTTGAAGGTTCGCATATCTGGGAGGTCACTTAAGGTCGAAGCGTGATAGACGACATCTTGTTCAATTTGAATTCCCTCTTTGGTGAGCTTCCTCATATTCGCAAAGAGCGAAAAGATCTGAGAGTGCTGAACAACCACCGAGCCTTCGGTGTTCACAAAGATCTGGGTTGCTCGACTCGAATCAAACTCAACGTAGTTTCCGCTCACCTGTTTAAATTCAGAGAGCCATTTTGAGGCCGACTTGCAGAACCGAACCCACCTGTCTTCGTCTACTCGCTGCGGGCGCTTGTACCGGATCGAACGAACGGCTTTTGCCTTGGTAAAAGAGGGAAAGCGCTTATTCGAATCAACTGTTGAAAGCCCCGAAGCCTTTCGATCACTGAAATCTGAGAGTGCCTCCCGAAACTTGGCTTCGGAGAGCCGCCATAATCCCAACCTCAAGCCATCGTGATCTTTGTCATCAATTGGCACCCGGATATAGTTGTAGGAAAAGCGCTCGTCATCGTTATCGAGGAGCCCGCCGTCAGTAACTTGATCAAAGCGATAGCTTCCAACTCGAATATCGCAGTACACATTTCTCGTGTGATCAGAGCGCCGACGATAGGTTGAGCCGCTACTCGCCCAGGTGTTAAACCAGTTGGTGTCCTTTAAGAGAAACGAGCAGTAGTACGGGCGAGGAAACCCCGGTGCGTGCATTTTCAGCACCCGCTTACAATCTTTACGAAGGATTGAGATCAGCTCGTGAATGTTGCGTTTCGGAAGCATTCAGTTTTTCCGGACATAAAACCCTACAGCGAGTTGTTCAAGGAACGAGCACCGAAGGCTGAACTCACAAAACCTTATGGGAGATGTAGGTCACTTCAGATGGGTTCCGAGACACAAGGACCAGTTCATTGGCCCTATAATCATTATCGTCCGGATCGGGCACATGACAACAATACAAAATAATTTATTGAAATATTTAGATAATTCTCACTTTTCCACAACGCATGGCTTGTGAATCACAAGTAAGGGAAACCCGTAGCTTACGAGAAAGCCCCTCACAGTTCTTTGTGTGAATGTACTCAGCGAATGAGAGAATCTTCAAGGACAGTTCGCGCAAACTACATTGAGTTGCGCAATCGTCACCTTCTCTTTTGGAATGTCAGAGTTTTTCGCCGTAAAGAGAAACTCTGCGACCTCGAATGCCCCTATTTTTTCAGGACCACTCAGGCTCACCTCTGGACCCTGATCTGGGGTATAGAGCACAGCTGGGCTATTTGCTTCTACAGATCGGCTATTTCTGACCGTAACTCGGAAGCTCCCGTCTTGAGAAAGCTCCGAAACATCTGTTATCTGAAGCTTCGGACTCGCACAGGTAAAGCGATAACGAGCCGTAGCGCCTCGAAACCCATCGTAGCAGATAACAGAACCATCCTGGTCGGAACCAGCCTGGCAATCAATCCCGCCGTGGTCAGCGCACGAAACGAGCTCAGTTTTCTTAATCAGCACCTCGCCGCGATTAATCTCTGGTAGTTCGGCTGGTTTGGCTCTCTTTGAGTCTTGAGTTGACGAATAGTGCACCACCCCACTTTCGTCGGTCCAGGTGTACACTGGAGCCGCCAGGAGGCTCTCAGCAAAAGAGATACCAAGAATAAGGTAACAAATGAGATATACAACTAATTTCGCCATACTTTCCTCTGTCCGTCTGAACTCCGAGAAGATTTCGATGCCCACAACAGTAGCAAAAAAAGCCCCTCTGCCCAACGCAATTTGGGGCGATCCGGGGTTTTGCCCCAGGAAGCTCTGGTGCAAACTTTAAAGAGAGAGAGAGTCGGCGTCTGCGCGGG
>JAGRAO010000049.1 GCA_020434565.1 Bdellovibrionales bacterium | reverse complement strand
AGAGAAGCGAGTGCTAAGAGATCCGGAGGGATCCTCAAAATAACAAAGAGGAGAGACTCCAGAACAAGAAAAATGATCAGGGTAAAAAAGAACACGAGAAAAATGCTCGCTACGGCGGGGAGATTATAGAGTTGAATCGGCTGCAGGGCATACTTGTAGTACTGCGCCAACATCGGAACGCCGATTGTAAGGCAGAGACACAAAACACAGGTCAGCCCGTAAGGGGGCACTTCCTCCTCCAGGAGAGTTTCTGTCATCGAGCCCGGCTCGGCGAGGATGCCGAAAATCGCCTCAACGAAATTTGGACGCTTTGATTTCATATCCTTTCCCGTCCAGAAACCTTCCTCTTCATGATAGCAAGGGTTATGGGCAATAGAGCGCAAAAGAGCGCGCGCGGAGCGGAAAACGATGCCCTATAACACCACTGTAGAGGATTTGGGCGGGCATCGACCTGCTGCTTGTGGGAAAGCCAATTCTCAAAGCGAGAGGAAGGAATAGGGATCCGGAAGGCGGTTAGGGAAAGTCTTAATGATTTTCGGGAAGACACGAAACGCTTTTCCGCTAAAATGTACGCCACTGCACCTTTCAGAACGAATGAGGAGTACGATACAACCGGGAATTATGCCACCTGAGTCAATTTCGTTCCGTGAGCTCCAGAAGGCCACTCATTCGCGTGGAATCGAGGTACTCTCAGTTCTACGTGATATCAGTGGAAGGTCGAAAGACCAAAATGCGCTCCAACGTTGGATTTCTCACGGATTTCATGGGGAGATGTCCTATCTCGAGAGATTGAGTGATGCATTTTCGGAAAAAGAGACCATTCTTGCAGGGCTGCGTTCGATAGCTGTTTTTGCCGTTCCGTATCCTGCAGAGCGAAAATGCGAAAGAGGTCACGGTGAAGCGCGTATATCGAGATATGCCCTTGGACGGGATTATCACCGGGTTTTGAAACGAACCCTGGCAAAGGTACTGATTGATCTCGGGTTGCCAAAAAATTCCTTCAGGATCGTTACGGATTCGTTTCCTCTTTTAGAGCGTTCAATTGCGCAACAGGCGGGAGTCGGGTTTGTTGGCAAAAATACCATGCTGATTCGCCCCCGATTGGGTTCATACTTCTTTCTTGCAGAGGCCCTTCTCACTTTCACCGTCGAAGATCTTCCGATTCCGGTTCTCAAGGGTGATTGTGGTTCATGTTCCCGATGTCTCGAAGCATGTCCAACGAAGGCATTTGTCTCGCCATATGTGTTGAACGCCACGAGGTGTATCTCCTACCTCACTATTGAGAAGCGAGGAAGGTTTTCTGCTTGGGAGAGAAGGGCAATCGGCGAATGGGGCTTTGGCTGTGATATCTGTCAGGAGGTGTGTCCCTTCAATCACCGAAGGGGGACTCAGGAGACCGAAGATTTCTTGGCGGAATTTCAGTTTCAATCGAGAAAGCTCCCTCTCTCAGAGATATTATCCATTCGAACCAAGGAGCAATTCGTCGAACGTTTTTCGGGTACTCCTCTCATGCGGGCAAAGAGAGAGGGGCTCCTTCGAAACATGTGCTGTGTCGCAGCGAATACTCTCGACATTTCTGCACTGCCTGCTCTCCTCGAAGCGGCACTTTGCGATTCTTCAGATAACATTCGGGGGCATGCGGTTTGGGCAATCGGAAAGTTGTCGGACTTACTCGTGTCCGAGGAGCGTGCAAATGCTCGAGAGGCTCTTCGATCTCGGCTTAAATACGAGACACCATTCGTAAGAGGCGAGCTCTTCTGGTGCTTACCAAGACTTGCCAGCGCTTCTGAGGAAAACTATTGATTGGAAAAGGATTCGCTCTCGTGGAAGTGAGTTCTTATTGAGGACGGGGGGTTTCAGGATCCTTGCTTCTCTCTTCAATTTGAACCATTTCCCGAGCTATTCGGTCTCTCATGAGATCGAATAGAAGGGGATCGAGTTCGCGATGCTCGGAGAGGAAGGAGATCGCCTGATCGAATTTTTCTTCAGACTCATAAAAGCTAGCAATTTGTCTAAATCGATCGGCCACGAGCCCTAGTTCCACACCCTCAGAGCGCGCTTTTTGATAGTGGCTGAGGGCTTCTTCGATGTTGTTTTCCTTTAAATAGAGGTCACCGATGAGGAGGTGATAAAAATAGGGATTTTCCCAATCAGGTCTCTCCTTAAAATCGAGGCGAAACTGAATATGCCGGAGGTAGTAGGTTTCAGCTTCCTTCGTCTTGCCTTGACGAGCAGCTTGCTCAGCTTGGCGTAAGTAGCGAGAGGCCGGAGCGTAATCGAATGTTGAATACCAAACGACACACCCCGAGATAAGTACCGCAAGAACGACAGCTGATGATGAGAGGGCAAAGAGCTTTAGCATTCAAGAATAATAGCTCAGAGCTGTCCCTGGAACCATCCTTTGAGACGAGTGCGCTCTCGGCTAACTCTCGGCGAAGGGGAATAGTCGTTATCCGACGCGAGAGTTCTCGCTGACGGCAGAAGGTTCATGCTGAGAAGGAGCCATTTTTCCGGACGAGAGTCGTTCGAGATATTGCGCACTTGTCAGAGCGCCTTCGATTGGAGAGCTCCGCCACCGTTTATGAAACCAAACCCATTGTTCCGGATATTTACGGATCAAGACTTCAAGACGCTGATTAAAGAGTATAGCAATTTCCTCGAGAGTCAGATCGGGCGCAAACGGCTCAATTTCTATCACATACCGTCCTACTGCCGTACGATAATTAAGCGCAGAGACGAGAATCGCGTTGTGCTTGCGGGCGAGGGTGATCAAACCGGAAGGGGTCCTCGCAGGAACCCCAAAAAATGGAACAAAGATACTCGACACACGAGTATCTTGATCAATCAGGGCCGCAACCGTGTTCTTCTCCACAAACTGCGAGACGATCGCTTTTGCTCCTCCTCCTTTTGTCCTCCACAGTACCTTGACTCCATAGCGCTCACGGAACCAGGAGAGGAGAGATTGAACTAAAGCATATCGAGACGGTCGAGCGGCAGTAGCAAGGGGAACCCCAAGAGAGACCATATGCGCTGCCATGAGGTCCCAGTTACCAGTATGGCCCGTGAGAGCTACCAGAGGGCGTCTTTGGGCGGTCGCCTCTGCAACCCACTCCTTTCCGATAATCGTAAGAGCGCTTCCTTTACGATTGAGATACGGCTTCAAATTGAGCGACTCAAAAAGGCTTTCTCCGATACTTCCGAATACTCGAAATGCGGTCCAGGAAGGATCGGGGGAGCCGAGGAGGTACTTTAGTTGAAGAGTCGCTACCTTGCGTTCACGCATAAGGAAGAGTGCAACGAAGATCCCCAATGCTCTCCCAAGAATAGCGCGGATCCGTATCGGAAGGGAGCCCAAGCAGAGGATTAGAAATTTAAAAAAAAGTACGAGCATGTTCACGAAGAGAAGTTACTCTGCCCCGAGCCCCATGTTCAAGTTGGCACAGAGCTCCTGGAGCATCATGTTTTACTGCTTCTCATCAAGCCGAGAATCTCTCGGTTTTCTTGTGGATGGGGTGTCATGAGTGGAGTGCTCTCTTTTAGTCGAGGGAGCAACCCTTTCACACAAAAGCCTATCGTAAAGGTTCTCTGAGGTGAGAACTCCCAGGGGAGTAGAGTCCTCGCCCATTACGAGGTATGGGAGTTCGGGACGAAACCCAAACCGGGCAATGAATTCATTCACTGCGAGGTGCTCATGCACTACGCCAACCCGTTGTTCAAGGGCATCCCGAATATAGGCGTCAGCTTCAAAGGCGGCGAGCTTCCGCCGCAAGCCATCTCGAGTTACTAACCCCAAAAAGGAATCAGACGCCTTCACGCAAAAAAGCGGAGAGGGATCGTTTACGAGCAGTCTCGCAGCCTTTGCTAAGGTCGTCCCATGGGTGAAGCTCGGGAGCTGCTCAAGGGGAATCATCATGTCGCGGACTGTCTTTCCAGCAAGCAATTCGGCGATATCCCTTCGTATCCGACTGTGAAATATGAGAACGATTGAAAAAACACCCCAACAAACAAACCAATAACTCTCGAAAATGAGCGCCGCTAAGAACAAAAGTGCCACAAAACAATTCTCAATCTGGTGTGAACGTTCTGGCGAGCGGTCAACCGGCGTTGAAGATGAAAGCAACATCGTCACAAAAATCTGGCCGGCGAAGGGAAAGACGGGGGTAAGATGGAGGAGCAATACGCCGAAGAGAATCTCCCGGAAATAAAGCAGGAAGAAAGGAGAAGAGGATTGCGACACATCAAGCGGGAAAACAAAACTCGCGATACAGCCTACGAGGAGAAAAACCAGGCCACCGAAAGTCGAAGCGACCTCCTGAGGATGATTTGAGAGATCTTCGACAAAGACTGAGCGCCTCGGAGAGATGAATCCGCCAATCGGCCATATCCCAAGAGATTCCGCACTCTGATTGGTGCGAAAATCGAACAACACGAGCAGCGTACCTGTGGCGTGGAGGACTGCGGGGATGAGTGCAAAGCCGAAGAGAATGTACGCGTCAGAAGAATCACTGAGGAGGTTCTCAGCAATTACCACGAAAAGCGCGAACGCGAGGGTACTCCAATGGATATAAATGGGTATCTTTCCAACCCGGCACAGATAAAGCATAGAGGGGTGATGCCGATCGAGTCGTCTGTAAAAACGGTCTGTCAAAACTTCCCGTAAAAATGTCTCTTTCTGACAGTACCGGCGAGAAGTATAGACCGTTGGAGGCATTCAGTCACATGTGATGATTCGCCAGGGGAAGAGTGAGGAGTGAGCTGCGGATTTCCTCGTTAAGTATCTGGAAATATGTTCTTTTTGATAATCGGGAGGGTCTTCCCATCTGGCGCTTTTGAATTCGGATCTACTAGGCTTTGTTGTTATCGTGCATCCTAACTCAAACGATTCTCGAATAATGTAGGCCCATTGGGTTCTTGGCGCCCATTCGTTGCACAGGCGTAAGCGGGAGAGGAACAACAGAATGCAATTAGGACAATTATGTGGTGTTCCTCTTGGAGGCGAAATCGAATAGATGTTTGACCCGCTTGTTGTGCTCGTACTTTCAGTCGTTATCACTATATTTGTTTCGTCTTGTTGTTCACTGATGGAGGCTGCGCTCTATGCTGTCCCGGTGGCCCACGTGCGCCATCTTATGGAAGGTGGGAGTCGAGCAGGTGAATTGCTCAGTGAGTTCAAAGAGGACATGGGTCGTCCGATTTCAGCGATCTTGATTCTTAACACGATAGCAAATACAGGCGGAGCTTCTATCGCTGGTTGGGCAGGCGGCCAGGTGTTTTCTCAATCAGTGGCAGTTGTGTTCTCTGTTTGTTTTGTGCTCGCGATTCTCTATTGCAGTGAGATTATCCCGAAAACGATCGGAGTTTTGTACTGTCGCCCGATAGCCGAAACAGTCGCTCGTCCGCTGGCTGTTATAACGAAGATTCTCTCTCCCTTTATCGCTTTTTCGCAATTTGTGGGACAAAAATTTGGCGGTAAGGAAAAGGCTATCCAAGTCTCACAGGAAGAAGTGCTTTCTATGGCTGATATTGGCACTGAAGAAGGAGCTCTCGATAGGCTCGAAGGCTCCGTCATCAAAAACATCATCGGGCTTGATCAGTTGCTCGTTAGAGATGTGCTCACACCACGAGTGGTGGTATTTCGATTAGAAAAGAACCGTACGATCGGTGACGTTCGAGAAGACATTACGAATTGGAACTTTTCGCGTGTCCCACTCTTTGACGAAAATGAGCCAGACCACATTACGCACTACGTGACTCAGCGGGATATTTATCGAGAGATTCTTCGGAATGAGCTGTCAAAAAAACTCATTGATATCGCTCGGCCACTTAAGGTAACACCCGAGTTAATCCGTGTGGATAAGCTCTTGTTGCAAATGTTTGAGGAGCGGGAGCATATCTGTGCGGTTGTCGATGAACATGGGGGATTCGCTGGAATTATCACACTTGAAGATATTATCGAAGAAGTCGTCGGTAGGGAGATCGTCGATGAATACGACACCGTGAGTGATCTCCGAACTTTTGCTCGAGTACTTCGTGTCGTTCGTGGACGCAAAAAGACGTAAGAGGTGCCGAGGCTTTTAGAACTTCGTGCGCGTTTTCATGGAACAATAAAATGTGCGGTTTCCTCGGTTGGTATCTCGATGACGGAAAGAGAGAGGCGCTCTCTCGCTACCTATCTTTTGGAACTCAAGCACTTGCGCATCGCGGCCCTGATGATCGAGGCACATGGGAGGATCAGAATGTACCGTTTGGCCTCGGCCATACGAGACTCTCGATAATCGATCTCTCTCCTTTGGGCCATCAACCGATGCACAGTTCTTCTCAGCGCTTTGTTCTCGCCTATAACGGTGAGATTTACAATTTTAGCGAAATTCACAAAGAGCTCGCTTCTCGCGGGCGGACATTTCGGGGAAGAAGTGACACCGAGGTCCTTGCTGAAGCAATAGATGAGTGGGGTGTACACGAGGCCGCAGAACGCGCGAATGGCATGTTTTCGTTTGCGGTGTGGGATCGTCAGGAGAAGAGGTTGTCACTGTGCCGAGACCGGCTCGGTATAAAACCGCTGTACTACGGCTGGGTTCCCGGAAAGGGCTTTGTTTTTGGTTCCGAGCTGAAAATCGTTCCATTTGAGATTCGCTCGCTCCTAAAATTGTCGACTCCATCGGTAGCGCTCTTTGTACGCCACAACTACATTCCCGCTCCTTGGTGTATCTTTGAGGGGTTCTTCAAGCTCTTGCCCGGTGCGGTTCTCACTCTCGACATGGAGCATTTGAGAGAGGCTCCGAATGGGTTTGATGGGAGTGAGGCATCGGCGAATATAGAGCCATTTTGGCGATTGCGGGATAAGTATCCCCGAACACGACTCGAAGGACCGCAAATCGGTGATAATGACAACCGAAATGAAGGAGCGTGGATTGAGAGCCTCTCACAAGAACTTTCACATGCCGTCTCACGACGGATGATAGCCGATGTGCCCTTAGGAGCCTTTCTTTCAGGCGGAATTGATTCCTCGCTGATTGTCTCTTATATGCAGCAACACTCTTCTCGGCCTGTTCGGAGCTTCTCTATCGGTTTTGACGAAGAGCAGTATGACGAGGCTCCTTACGCGCGTGCGATTGCAGAACACCTCGGCACTCAGCACTCGGAGCTCTATGTGCCACCTGAAAGTGCCCGAGATGTTATCCCGTTACTTCCGGCTATGTTCGACGAACCCTTTGCCGATTCGTCCCAAATTCCAACTTTTCTCGTTTCTCAACTTGCGCGTGAATCGGTCACGGTCTCTCTATCGGGAGATGGGGGAGATGAGTTGTTTTGGGGGTACGGAAGATATTTCGCTGCCGAAAACCTGTGGAGGACTTCTCGGTATGTCCCATCATTCGTGAGACCTCTTCTCCGTCAGGCTATTCTGTCTCTCTCTCCCTCACGCTGGGACAAG
The DNA here is from genome assembly GCA_020434565.1 of Bdellovibrionales bacterium. GTDB lineage: Bacteria > Bdellovibrionota_C > UBA2361 > UBA2361 > RFPC01 > JAGRAO01. The sequence goes on along the minus strand of JAGRAO010000049.1, from coordinate 10,997 downwards.
ATTTTTGGGTCCGCACAATCATTTTTGCCAAAGGCCCTTCAAGGACTTACGAATTACGGTGAAAAAGCTCATCGGGCAGCTCGCGTGTTGGATTCTCAGAGCAAAGGTGAGCTTTACACAGGAGTGAATATTCACTGGGAGCCCGAAACGCTCGGCTTTAAGGAGTTGCCAGATCACATCCTCACATCTTCGACTCATTGGCCCTCCTCGCTCAATGGGATACCGCTTTTTTCGTTCATAGACCTTATGAGCTATCTACCGGACGATATCCTCGTAAAGGTTGACCGAGCGAGTATGGCTTGCTCTCTTGAAGCGAGGGTTCCGTTTCTCGATTTTCACGTGGTTGAACTCGCGTTGCAGATGCCTTCGTCGCTCAAGTACAGAAGTGGCGATACAAAATTTGTGCTGAAAAAGTTACTTGAGCAGTTTGTTCCGCGCCGACTCTTTGAGAGACCAAAGAAGGGGTTTGGGGTGCCCCTTGGAGAGTGGCTTAGAGGACCTTTGAGAGAGTGGTCGGCTGACCTTCTTTCGGAAGAGTCGCTCGCAAAACATGGACTGTTCGATGCGAGTGTTGTGCACTCATATCTTGACCAGCATCTAAAGAATTCTGCTGATTGGAAGTTCTATCTCTGGGATATATGTATGTTTCAGAGCTGGTATAGGTCTTTTTTTCAAGATGGAGCTCACTGTGACGTTCCTCCCGTATGAGCAGGTAAAGAGTGCACTCTGTAACGAGCAATACAGATGGCTCGTAACGGGAGGGGCAGGTTTTATCGGCTCCCATATCTGCCGGGCACTCCTCCAGCTCGGACAGGAGGTGATAGCTCTCGATAACCTCTCGACCGGGAGACGGGAGAATCTGGATTGGATCCAGAGCGACCTTACAAAAGAGCAACGTCTCGCTTTCCTCTTTCGGGAGGGGGATATTCGAGACCGCCCCGTGTGTCTCGAATCATGCGCAGGAGTGGATTTTATTTTGCATCAGGCTGCACTCGGCTCAGTTCCCAGGTCGTTAGATTTTCCCTTAGAGACAAACGACGTCAATGTCACGGGTTCATTAAACGTTTTCCTTGCAGCGCGCGATTCTCAGGTTCGAAAAATCGTCTATGCTTCCTCGAGTTCCGTTTATGGAGACAATCCTGAGTTACCAAAGAGGGAGGACCAAGTTTGCATTCCGAGATCGCCGTATGCTGTATCAAAGAGAAGCGTAGAACTCTATGCCGAGGTGTTTGCAGGGGAATATTCGCTTCAACTAACCGGGCTTCGTTACTTTAACGTGTTTGGTCCTCGCCAAGACCCGTATGGGCCATATGCAGCCGTTATCCCGCGCTGGATCCAGGCCCTTGAGAGGGGGATTCGCTGCTCTCTTTACGGAGATGGAACAACTACCAGAGATTTCTGTTTCGTTGAAAACGTGGTGCAAGCCAATATCCTCAGCGCTCTTCAGAGAGGCGAGAGGGCGGGCCACCGCGTCTTGAATATCGGATATGGAGAGCGAATCTCGCTTCAAGAGCTCTTCCAACTGATTCGCCAAGCGCTCGGAAAATCGACCGAACTTTCACACGAACCCTTTCGACAAGGCGATGTTCCACACTCCCTTGCGGATATCACCTGCGCACGAAAGGAAATTGGATATGATCCGACGATAGACGTACGAGAGGGAATTCTTCGTACTATCTCCTGATAGCGGCTTTCTAGGAAGAAGGGGAGAGAACGGGATCGTCGTTGTTATCGTCAATTTGCGTTACGGCTATAGCGGTGGCACCGCCGACTGCTGCAGTACCTCCAATAACACTGGCTGCAGTACCTCCAATGAGACCACCCCCGGCAACGAGTGGAGCACCGGCGCCGATAGCAACATTTGTGAATGTTACCTGAGAGACTGAAGAAGCTACCGTCCAAACCCCAGACTGAACTCCTTGAAAAGTCGCTGTGCCATTAACTGAGGCCACCGTGAGAGATTCTCCGGTTACCGTGTTTGTAAGAGTTACCTCGACACCGTCGGCAGGAAGTCCAGCTGCATCAACGAGGTCAAACTCAACGATTCCAACTCCTTCGACCTGGGAGACCGCGCGGGTAAAGCCAGCGGTATCTTTGATAGTAATCTCAGCTTCCTGTCCGTATAAGGGACTCACTAACGAAAAAAGGAGGAGGAGGAGTATAAGAGCGTATTTCATAGTGGCCTGTCGCGAAGCGTTGATCGTCTATCGTCAAACCCTCCGAAATTCTTGAAACGAGTTATCCCGGAGAGATCGAATCTCCCTGTTTGGATGCAGAAATGACCGGTGATGGAACCATCAGATTCACAAAACGGGAGGTCGGAGGAGGGAAGGGTAGGCACTATCCAGAGAACGACGTTTTAGTTGCTGGCTCTGAGGCCGCAAGCGCAAGCCCACACACGACAGCTGAAAGTGTCGTAATTGCAGGTATATGAAAGGGAAAATCAAAGAACGAAGCAAGCAATAGTGCAGCCAAGGAGACAACTGATAGCCGCGCAATTACCTTCACCGCTTCGACCTCTCCGCTATGGAAGGAGTCAGTCTTTCTCCGGGGAAAGAGGCCCCTCTTCACAAGCCAAAGCATAAAAAGAAAGAGAGGCAATGACCCCAATATTCCTAGCTCAATGAGATGCTGATAAGGGTCGGAGTGAAGAAAACGTGGCTTCGCGTCGGCGAGTTCAGCAGATTTGTAACGCGAGTACAAATCACTCCACGTCGAAATCCCGTGGCCAAACAGTGGGGCATCGAGAAACATTTGAATCGAATCTTCATAAAGAATCAATCGAGTGTCGTCCATTCCGATCTTTCCATAGGTGCTCTCAAGTCGAGTATCTATTCTTTCGAAACTGCCGGATTGAAGGAAAACAAAAAGAAGGCAACTAGAGGAGAAAACGAGAAGGATCGATAAGATATGGTTCTTAAGAGGACGGAACAGAATTCTGTCAAGAAACGGAAACAAAACGGAACGGATGTAATGCTTTCGAACCACTCTTCTCCCAGACTTCAACTGCCTAAGAGTAAAGACATCGACAATCGAGGGATGATCTCTCCCGAGTGGAGGTTGAGATTGGCTCTTCGAATTTTTCTCTAAAGCTCCAGTAAATTTTCGAAAGGAAAAAAGCGCGCTTGCGGTGGCAAGAAAGCTAGCGGCGATCCAACTGGATCTGGAAAGCGTTAGACTGAAAGCCAAAAGGATAATGCAGGCCGCACCGAGCCAGAAAAAGAGAGACAAAAATCGCTTCTGAACATTAGGAAGAGAGTAAATAAATGAGAGGCTGGCACGCCTCCCCCGAGCGGCGGCTCTAAGAACTCTGCTGGCAGCTCTGTACTCGATCAATACTACAAAAAAGGAAAATGCGAGAGGAATGAGAAGAAAGTGGCCTAGGTGATTCGGATTAACGAACGGCCAGCGAGCACGTTCTGCTGATACAACAAATTCGGGTTCAAATACTCCGAAAAGGAGTCCGTCATCATGAAGCCAGTGCAGGAGGGCGACTGCCGCTGTCCCAAGTCCACACAGTACAATTCCGCGAATGCCCCTCTCCATGACGGAATATTGCGTGCGAAAGAGCCCATAGCTCATAAGGACAAGAAGGGCGAGCCAAATAACCGAAGTCGAATAATCAAGTACTAAGGAAAATGGAGTCAGGTGGTAGGAATCGCCAAGAAGGGGATGTTTTGGCGAAGACACACTCCAAGAGAAGGAACACACCAAGAGAGTACCTAGGTACAAGAGAATGAGACGCCCGAAAATAAGTGGCGTGCGTGAAGTCAAAATCAGTACTTCAGGAGCGAAAAACAGTAGATTGAGTGCAAGGATCGCAGAAGTGAGACGCAAGATCTCAAAAGGCCTCTCATGGACGGAGCCAAAGGCCAGGGCCGACCCAAAGATCAACAGACACGACAACGAGACCCCAATTGAAACAGTTCGGGGGATGGGAGAGGGGTGGATGGCCGAACTGCTCGCAGCTGAAGGTGTTTCAAGTACCTGGTGTTGTGGAAGTGCGTTCATTCTTGTTCCCAAATCTTCGCTATAACCTCTCTCACTTGAGGAACGAGGGAGTCAAGGGTTGAGTCGTTGGAGATAACAAAATCGGCCTTTGCTATCTTTTCAGATGGTGGAAGCTGAGAATTGAAAATTTTCTGCGCGAGTTCGGGCGTGATTCCGTCTCTTAAACACACCCTCTCAAGACACTGCTTCTCCGGGGCTGATACGACAATTATATGGGTAATCGAAGGGTCTTCGATACGAGTTTCAAAATAGAGTGGAATCACCAAGAGCACTTTCTCCCCTCGTGCAAGCGCTTCATTTCGAAGGCTATTCGAAGCTTCGCGAATTTTTGGATGAAGGATTCTCTCCAGAGCCTCCTTTTCCTCAGGGTCACAAAAGATTCTTTCGGCAAGGCGCTTGCGGTTGAGATGCCCATCTTGAGTGAGAACGTTCTCTCCGAAGTGAAGCACCACTTCCCGTAATCCCTCGGTGCCAGGTTCGACCACGGTTCGAGCCATCTTGTCTGAGTCTATGACTACGACCCCAAAAGACTCGAATATGTCAGAGACAGCCGTCTTTCCGCTTCCTATAGACCCAGTAAGCACTGGAACAGGGGACGGAGTTCTACTCCCGCTTTTCGCCATTGGGTCTCCCACATCCTCAGAGTCGCAAAAACGACCGGATGATGGCACGATCGACCCCAAGAATCGAGCGATTGTGGTAGCTTTTGCGATGAAGCGACTTTCTTCGTGCCGTAAGTTCTGGAATAGTTCTCATCGCTTGCACAGCCTGCGTGGGACTATTACGGTGAGGACTTCCCGCTGGTAACGAAAAGCCCCTGCTCGAAACGAAAGTTGTGCGATGCGGATTGTTTCCCCACACTGGAGCCAGAAAAACTGAGATTGAACTATGAACCAAGACGATAGAACGAGAGAGCCGGTAGTGCTCGAGCCTGAGTCCGGTGACAGCCCTGATAAAGATGAAGTGGGAACTCTCCTTGAGGCAGCGGTTGATATCCACGCAACTCGTGAAGAGGCTGTTGCTGAGGCTCAAGCTGAAGATGCTGACTCAGAGCGCGCACCTCTCACAGTGGCCACCGACGATGAAGAAGAGGAGGGACTCCTTCAACAAGCTCGAGGCGCGGCGCAGGCCAACGAGAGTGATGAGCAAGAAGAGGAGGAGGACAAAGCCGAAAGCGAAGATAGCAGGCGAGCCCGCAAGCCCCGCGGAGGTTGGCGTTCTCTCGACGAACTCTTTTCTGAAAACCTCGAAAATTTCTCTTTTCGCATGAATCCGAATCTCAGCGCCCATCTCGCTGGAGATATTTTGATTGATTTTAGAGAGAATGGACGTTCCTTTGCAGTATCGGTAAGTGGAACTTCTGTCTCGTCAAAGGAGCTTGGAAAGGGAAAATCGGGGACCTTTGACTGTGAAATCGCTGTTTCTGAGAGAGACTTTCTCGACCTTGTGAACGGAAATCTCAACCCGCAAGTCGCTATGCTCTCCGAAAGGGTCCAAGTTACTGGTCGGCTGGATGCAGCAGTGTACCTCTTCAACCTCTTTCATGCTCCGGTGCGTTTGTGAAAGACCTCCAGCACCTTGCTTCACAGCGCAGTGGTGGGGAACCAGACTGGTTCATCGAGGAACGGTGCCACGATCTCGATTCCCTGAAACGGAAGCTTATTGAACAGGGAACCCGCATTGTTGATCTGGCAATGATTAACCCGGATTTACCTCCACCACGGGAGATGGTGGATAGGCTTGGAGAATGTGTGATTCGGCCAGAGAACCATCGCTATGCTGTGGCGCGCGGAATACGTCGACTTCGGGTGAGCTTCTCGGAGAAGTATCGCTCGGCCTTCAATGTCTCACTTGATCCGGAGCTGGAGTGTTGTGTCACTATGGGTTCAAAAGACGCAACGTTCCATCTTCTGTACTCGTTGAAGCGTTCGGGAGGGAGAATTCTTCTCGCTTCACCGACCTATCCTATTCACCGTTCGGCGGCCCATCTCTCGGAGTGCCCTGTCGAATATTTTGAAATTTCCCGCGACGAGGAGAGGACATTCGAACGTATCGAATCGAAGATTTATGACGGAAAGCCGACTGTTCTCTTACTCAATTTTCCGAATAACCCTACTGGTGTGACCGTGAGCCCTCGGTTCTGGGAGAAAATCCGAAGTCTTCGAGAGCAGTATCCCGTCGTGGTGATAAACGACTTTACTTATGGAGAGATGGCATTCCAAGGTTCGGCTGCGAGTCTCCTTGATGGAGCAGCTGAACGCTCCGGTTTGGTAGAAATGTATAGTATGTCCAAAGCCTACTCGGTTCCCGGCTGGCGGGTGGGCTGTGTCGTCGGTGATGAACACATCGTTGGGACTCTCTCAAAACTGAAGGCCCAACTTGATTATGGAAACTTCCTTCCTATCCAGATCGCTGCCAGCTACGGACTCGCTGAGAGAGAGAAAGACTTGGTTGCACCGCTTCGGCGAGAGTATTTCCGGCGAAGTAAGGCAGTCATTACGGGTCTAACGTCGAAGGGCTGGAATGTATCACCACCGCAGGCAGGAGCGTGTGTTTGGGCTCGTATACCTGAATCTCACAGAAGTCTGGGTTCCGAGAAATTTTGTGAGAGGCTTCTGCTCTCTTCTGGGATTTCCCTGCTCCCTGGTCGAGTCTTTGGCGACGCTTTTAATGAGTTCATTCGCTTTGCTCTTGTTGCCCCCGAATCCGTAATGGCTGAGATACTGAATCATATGCCAAGCGAAGAAAACTCGGGTTCCGTCGAAGAGGGCCGCGGTTTGGAGTCAAGTATCAATGCGTAAGCTCTTATCAGGAAATTATTCATCAATTCGAATGGGACTCGTTCTCGCTTCGGTGCTCTTCATTCTCCGCACTATTTCTTGGGCGCCTCCGGCATTTGCTGAGGAAGACTGTCTTCAGGCGAACCGGCTCGTTGAGCAAGGTGTGGCCCTTGGAGACGGGTCGGCTGAGGAAGAGCGGCTCTATCGACAAGCGCTTCAAGAGTGCCCGAACCTTGCCGAAGCCTACCACAACCTCTCGCTAATTTTGGTTGCGAGGTCGGATTACGACGAAGCTGTATCTCTTCTCCAGAAAGCCATTTCCCTCCGCGACGAACCTGAATTCCGGGTAGCACTTGCAAGTGCCTTTCTCTCCCGTGGAGATCTCAAGGAGGCGGATAAGCAATATCAGGAGATTCTCGAAAAAGAGAAAGGCAACGCTCAAGCGCTTGTGGGGCGAGCAATTATCGCTGAGAAGAGCAAGAAGAGTGACGAGGCACTTGAACTCCTTCAACAGGCGAAAGAGAGCGAGCCGAAAAATGAAAATGTATTGTACAACCTTGGAGTGCTTTACGAGAAGAAAGGTCTCTTATCCGAAGCGATGGCTCTCTACGAGGCGGCCGTGGATGCTCGACCGGATTACTTTCAAGCACAGTTTTTTGCTGGGTTGCTTGCTCAACGCCAAGCGCAGTTTGATAAAGCGCGCGTTTTTCTCGAGAAAGCATCGTCGCTCCACGGGGCAGACGCTCGAGTTTTTCGGGCGCTTGGGGTCGTGTACGAAAAGCTTGGAAACCTCGAGGCTGCCGATTTGAGCCTGCATAAGGCTATCGCGCTCGATGAATCAGATCTCATATCCCGGATCAATCTCGCGGTGGTGCTTATTGGGAAAAAGCAGGAAGCTCTCGCTGAAAAGCTCCTCCTTGAAGTCCTGGAGAAAGATAAGAGTAATGCCCGGGCGCTCTCAGTGCTGGGATGGGCTCAGCTCGAGCTCGGTAAACACGCCGATGCTGAGCAGAATCTCAAGCGTGCTATAGCGCTCGACTCAATGAATGCTTCGGCGCATAACAATCTCGGGGTCTTATATCTCCGGACTGGCCGCAGAGATGAAGCAAAGGAGTCGTTTCATGCTGCCGCAAATCTCAATCCCAACTTGAAGCAGGCGGTCGAGAACTTTCAAAAACTTCAGTAGCTGCCGGGCCAGCCTGCAAAAATATTTTCGAAAGATTCGCTCACTTAGCTCTCTAGCGCTAGATCGTGGTTCGGTGTTTGAGAAATCGTGTCTGGTGCGTGATTGCAAACGCGACCTATACTCAGCTCATTCTTCACCGGTTCCTTTTGAGAGGAAAAACCGGCGGAAGGAGCGCGTTTTTTTGTCGGTCTGGTGTTGTGGTTTTGGGGGAGAAAAATGGCGAAATTTGCCTTACAAGTTGTTGCTCCACCTCCGGAGTTTGACCGGGTTGTCGAACTGCAGGAAGGGGTTCCGTTTGAGAGCGGGAGCGGAGCTCACTCCCTTCACAGCGCGAGTAGGTTCGTCTCCTCGCTTGAGCCTTCTGTCGCCCGCTGGCTCCTCGATAAATACTCACTTCCTGAAGGGACCATTTGTGACCCATTTTGCGCTTCGGGCGCTACCGTTCTCGAGGCGTGTCTCCTGGGTCGCTCGGTGTACTTTGCCGATTTTCATCCAATCGCGATTTTGGGCACCCTGGCAAAGATTCGCCCAGCGGATCTTACCGAGCTGACTCTTGCCTTGCAGTGTATCCCGCTGTCTCGGCCAGTTGGTACTGACGGCTATTTTTCTCATTTCTCCAATTTTTACGATCTCGAGACCTTTCGAGAGCTCGTGAACCTAAAAGAGCATTTGGCGGTCGAAGGCGGGCGGATCGCACGATTCGTTGAAGTTCTGGCACTGGAGCTGCTCCATGGCAGAACAGCAGCTTCTTTCTCGGTGTATAGCCCGAGTCATATCTCCTTCTCTCCGGCTGAACAGGAGCGCCTGAACGTTGAGAGGCGCCAGATGCCAGATTACAGAGCGGTGCTTCCGAGATTGCTCAAAAAGGGAGCTGGTGTTTTGCGCGATGGTCTCCCCTCAATTCTGTCTCGTTTTGGCGCCGCAAGCCGGGGCGAGTTGGCGGATGCCAGAGATCTTAGTTTTATTGCAAATGATAGTGTCGATTGCGTAGTCACTGAGCTCCCCCTGCAACGATTCCGCTATGAGCTGCAGTCGCAGTGGCTTGAGATGTGGCTTTTGGGATTGAGGCAGAACGAGCTGTTGGCCTGGTATCCAGAAGAGGATGGCTCGGCTCCAGACTGGCAACAGTATTTAAACGGAGTTCTCTTGGAACTCGCCAGAGTCACCGCATGTGGAGGGAGAGCTTGCCTTGCAATTCCGAGTCACGGGAGTCTGCTCTCCGCTCAAGAGGCCGAATCGGTTCTCCGTGCTCAGGTGGAGGAACATCTCTATCGATTTTGGGAGTTTGAGGGGGCTTATTCGTTCGTACTTCGTGAAAATAAGATTTTGAGTGGCCACCGGACTCACAATCGCGCTTCAACCTCTCAGTCTCGAGCATTGCATGATCAACGAGTTCGTGTGTTGGTCCTTCGTCGATCGTGATCGAATCTGTATCGTTGTGAGTCTCTCTTCCTCAGGGAATTGAGACTTTGGCATTGGCTCTCTTGACAGTGCGTAGGCCCGGTGATGAGCTTCCATTGCCGTTTTGGCAGCCGTACTCCCCGGTCGATAAACATCGCGTCCGTCTCCCTTCAAAGCGGGAACGGCTCGGAACTGCCTTGAGAGGAAATTGTTTTTGTGAGTGAAGAGAACGATTCAATACCGAGAATTCTCATTTCGGGAAGTCGGTCACAAGTTGGCAAGTTCGTTCTTACGGTTGGCCTGATTCATGAACTCCGCCGTAAGGGCTTAAGCGTTTCCTGCTCAGTAATCGGGCCGAATCTCCTCCAGGCCGTGGTCTTCCGTCGAATTACGGGCCGATATGTACGAACGCTCGACCGGAACGTACTTACCCGCGACCAATCGCTCCTAGCACTCTCTCAATCCACTGTTGGAGCAGATATCCAGCTTATTCTCGGTTCTCGGGGACTCTTTGACGGGGAACTCGGTTCCGGCTCACTTCAGGGAGCTGACGCGGAATACGCCGCTGTTTCCGGAACCCCGGTTCTGCTCGTGGTCGACTCTTCCGGATTTGGTCCAAGTATCGGAGCTGTGGTGAAGGGATTTGAGACCTTATCGAAGGAATTTGCTTTCGCTGGTGCGCTTCTGAATCGATTCGACAATGAAGGCGAAATTACAAAACGTCGGGATGACATCGGTGACTTTTTTGAAGCCTCCGGCTTAGAACTTCCGCTTGGCTTCGTTCCTCCGATAGAACTTGATAGTGAACCCCCTCCGAGGAGAGTTTCACAGTCCGTCAATTACACTTCTCTCTCTCGTAAATTTTTCGTCTCGACGGCGGAGTTGATTCGTGAACATGTGAATCTCGACCGGATTATCGAAGCGGGTAAACAAGCCCGCCCTCTTCCAAGCAACTTACAAACCGAGCAGCGGTTTTCTCGGAGAGTAAAGATCGCTGTTTCAGAGGATAGTTGTTTTGGACTCCTCTTCCAGGACAATCTCGAACTCTTACGTTTTTATGGTGCAGAACTAGTGCCGTTTTCTCCGCTCGCCGATCGGTCGCTGCCGAAGTCGATTGGAGGAGTTTATATTACCGGTGCCTACCTCGATGAGTACGGTCGTGAACTCAGCGAAAACGATTCAATGCGGCGCGCACTGAGAGATTTTGCTGATTCCGGTGGAGTCCTCTATGCCGAGGCAGCGGGCGCTGCCTACATGTGCAGCGAATACGAAGTTGGTGAAGAGCGAGAGGTGTATTCGGGAGTCGGTCTGCTTAAAGGTAGAGCGGTTCGTCAGAAAGAGGAACACCGATATCTCGAAGGTGTCACGATTGAGGAGTCGATCTTAGGTCAGCCGGGAACGCACCTCAAAGGGATGTCCGTTTCTGATTGGCGCTTCTCCGAATCCTCCCCAACCATGCGCACCCTTCGCTATGAAGACCCCACTGTGCCGGAACGAGCAGAGGGATTTTCATCTGGCGCTCAGATATTTTGCACATTTGCCTTCCATCATTTTGGAAGTAACTCTGTCATTGTTAGAAACTTTGTTGATGCCGCTGAGGTTGTTTATATTTTCTTTTT
>JAGRAO010000004.1 GCA_020434565.1 Bdellovibrionales bacterium | reverse complement strand
AGAAAGATCATCTGCGCTAACCCAATCAAGAACCCGAGAATGAGTCCAACGAGCTCAATAAATTTGAACTCTCGCTTCATGATCAGAAAGAGGATCTCTTCGAGTTTATCTGAAGAAAAATTCGTAACTTTTTCTTCAACGAGAGTATGGACGTCAAGTTGCTGTTCAAGCCCACTGCTCAGTGTTTCTATCAATTGAGAGAGCATTCCCCGAAGGTCATCTACAAAAGCAGATGTTATCGTCTGAACCATTTCTGGGTTTAAGACAAGGGCGATCATCGGAAACACTCTCGGAAGTTTCTCTGTAATGATCGTTTGAATGTGGCTCGTAATGAGATCGATAACGTGATCACCTTGAGCATGTTCTTTGAGCTTAGAAGTGAGGTCCTGTACAGAAATGAGTTCAGTAGAGACAAGTTCACCGAGCTTGTGAGCAAAAGCTTGCTGGCGTTTTGGAAAGACTCCCTGAAGAGTAATAATTCCAAGTCGAATCGGGTCTCTCGGATGAAAAAGCATTTTAACAGCCAGGTAGTTTGTGAACCAACCAATAAGCGCTCCTATGATGGGAAGCACCCAAAGTTGTAAGGGAATGTTGCTAAGAGTTGCGAGAGTCATGTTTCCTTTCCGGCTCCTGTTGAGGTTGGGCCCCCGGTAATCCATCAGTTGAAGGGAGAGTAAAGATCAAGCGCTCGTCTGGCAACGGTTTGAGCAAATCTCAAGCCATGATACGCTCCTGTAATCCTATGCAAGGACTCATTCCGCTCACTTCCCTTGGTCTCTTTCTCTCTTCACGTCCTAAGCTTATTGACGTTCGTTCACCGCGTGAGTTCTCTCAGGGCTCCATCGCAGATTCCGTAAACCTTCCCCTCTTAACTGATGAGGAACGCCACCTCATAGGAATCGAATACAAAACGAAGGGCCAACAAGCTGCCCTCGATCTCGGTCATCGTCTCGTATCAGGCGATATCAAAAGAGAGAGAATCTCTCGCTGGAACTCCGCCGTCCAAGATCAGGGGCATTGTGCACTGTTTTGCGCACGAGGGGGGCTCCGCTCTCAGATTTCCCAAGATTGGCTGAGTACGACAAACCCAATTCCACGGATCGAGGGCGGATATAAGGCGATACGCAACGTGCTCCTCCATGAAATTGAGAGTGCTCTCTCCGTCCTCAAAAGTTTGGTGGTTACCGGTACCACCGGTTCAGGAAAAACTCACTTTCTTTTTCGATTCGGTGACGATCCAGCCATACGGAGTATCGACCTCGAGCGTATTGCCAAACACAGAGGTTCTGCCTTTGGAGACGTGTACGGTGTGCAGCCAACGCAGGCCTCGTTCGAGAATAGTCTCGGTATTTCACTGCTCGAGTGTCGCTTTCATTTCCCTGATTCTCTCCTTCTCTTGGAGGACGAGAGTAGCACGATAGGAAGAGTGACTCTTCCTCGACCATTTTTTCAAAAACTTCTTGCTCTCCCGATGGTAGAGATCGTGCTACCCCTAGAACAGCGAGTGAGCAATATTATTCAAGACTATTTTGAAGGAACAAGAGAGCTCCTTCCTGACGTCGAAGGAGCATCGCATCAGGAGAAACTCGAGAACTATTTTCTGAGATCTCTCACAAAAATGCGAAAAAAACTCGGCGGAGCCCGATTCGAAGCCCTTCGCGCCAAAATAGCTGCGGGTTTTCAAGACCAAGGAGCAGCATGCAGTTTTGAACCCCATCGAGTTTGGATTCGAGAACTGCTACAAGACTACTATGACAAGTATTATCTCAATCACATTGAGCGCCACAGGGATCGAATTCGTTTCTCTGGACCTCCAGACGAGGTGGCAGACTGGGTGTCCAGCTACGTCGAAAATGCTTCCTCAAGGATAGTCGAATGACTTCGAGAGTAACGGTTATTGGTGGTGGGCTCGCTGGCTGCGAGGCAACGTATCAACTCGTGACGAGAGGAATCGAAGTAACTCTTTACGAGATGAGGCCCTCTCGCTCTACTCGAGCGCACAAGACAGGGAATCTCGCTGAGCTCGTCTGTTCAAATTCGTTTCGCGGAGCTTCTCTTTCGAATGCCGTGGGCTTGCTCAAAGCTGAACTTGTTCAGTGCGGCTCCCTGATTATGAAAGCAGCGCTGCAAGCAGCGGTTCCCGCTGGTGGAGCACTCGCAGTGGATCGAACACTCTTTAGTGAGATAGTCGACTCGACAATTCGTGAGCATCCGCTGTGCCGCGTTGTCGAAGAGGAGGTCTGTTCAGTCCCTCAGTCGTCCGAGGAGATGCCTGTCATTATTGCTACCGGGCCGCTCACTTCCCCTCACCTCGCTCACCCTCTTGAAGAGCTAGTTGGACAACAGTCTCTTGCGTTTTACGACGCTATCAGTCCAATCGTTCTCGGGGAGTCGCTCGACTTTGAGAAAGTGTACCGTAAGTCTCGCTATGGAAAGGGTGCTGGAGACGAGTACCTCAACATTCCACTTTCTGAGTCTCAGTACTATGAGTTTGTCAATGGAGTTGCTGCTGCTGAAAAGTTTTCTGGGCATGAGGACGTTGAGTCAGAAGTTCAACTCCGTCCATTCGAAGGGTGTATGCCTATAGAAGATATGATTGAACGAGGTCTCGAAACTTTGCGCTTTGGTCCTTTCAAGCCAGTGGGGCTGGAGCATCCCGAAACTGGAGAGCGACCGTATGCGGTGTGTCAACTCCGCCAAGACGATAAGGCCGGTACCCTCTGGAGCCTCGTTGGGATGCAAACGAGAATGAAGCACCCCGAGCAACTCCGTCTCTTTCGAACTCTCCCCGGCCTCGAAGGTGCTGAGTTTGTACGACTCGGATCCGTTCATCGAAACACGTTCCTCAACTCACCAGCTTGCCTCTCGCCCACACTTGAATTTCGCGCCAGAGAAGGACTTTTCTTTGCAGGCCAGATTACCGGTACCGAAGGATATGTGGAATCAACTGCGGGTGGACTGGTAGCTGGTTTAGGTGCATATGCTCTTTGCCAGGGCCAAGCTCCCCGAGCTTTCCCACAGGAGACTGCTATTGGTTCTCTCATGGGCTACATCAGCGATCCCGAGCGAAGAGATTTTCAACCGATGAACATCAGCTTTGGGCTCATGAAGTCTTATACCCTTGGCTCGTTTCCACGACGAACAAAAAAACCAGAGCGACGAAAGGCAACATCTCGAAGAGCGCTTGAAGCACTCTCTCAATTTGGATTTCATGCTCCTCTTCCAGAAGGACTTCTTCCGATCGAACAAAATGGGCATGATAACCCTTTAAACTGACTCCTCATTCACGATTGTTACAATCTTGAGACATCTTCTTTTCTCATTCCACATCTGAAGCCATGTTGAATCAGCCGGTGTGTGTGTGCTGATAGCCGAAGCGTGGTTCTCACCTCTATCGCGTTTCGTCAACAAAAGGTTTTAGCAGTTCAATCGGTTTTCTCCAGTTCAAAACGGTTCTTCTGATGTTGGTTTCGTAGTGCGTTTTTGTGCTTCACGGTTCGTGCAGCAAAATTTTTTTGGTTTTTGAACAGGAGATTTTATGGTTTTCGCTGACGCCGATTTTCAGGCTGATATCGCCAAACAAGCTCTCGACGACTTCAAATTTCAGCAGACATCAATCCGCTATCAAGCTACTGCCCAAGAGATGACCGAGGGCCTCTGGGGAGAATCTCTTTCCCCTGAGCAAATCCTCGACAGGGCGCATGAAGCACTCAAAAGAGACTTTTTTCGTTCATCGATTGCGGAGGTCCTCGAACAAGCGGCTCTTGGAAATGAACTCTCACCGCAACAAGTTTCACAACTCTCCAGTCTTGTTCTTGAGCATACTTCACCGGTAGAGCGAGCGCAGATTCTCAACTCCCTCCTTTCAGGAACTGTAGAGCCAGAAGATGTTCAGGCCGTGGCTCTCGTTTTAACCATTGATCACTACGGAAAGCTTTTCACCGGAAACGAAGGGAAGGACTTTTTCAAAAACCTCGGCGCTGACTCCGTACAAGCGCTCGGAAAACTCCTTGCTCTCTCTCCAACCTCTCTTCACGCGGAGTTTTTGGCAGGATCGTGGATCGATTCTGAAGTTCAGGGACTCATCGATAGCCTTCCTCCAGGCTCAATACGGGACGAACTCTCTCAATCTGAGAATGTGAAAGAGCGTCTTGCTGTTCTTGAGCATGTCAGCTCTGAAGCTCGAATTCAGTTCTGTTCTAGAATTCTCTCCTTGGCTGGTGTTGAAACTCCTGCCTCGATCTTCGTATCCGAAAAACTCGACAATGCGTTACAGTTCCTCTCGCCGGCCGAGAAAACGCAACTCACTGTCTTCGCTTTGGAGAGCAACCTCTCGGACTCAGTAGATGAAATTCTTCGTGCCTGCGACACCCTCGAAGAGCTCAGCGAGGTAGTCTCCGGATCCGGCATCGAATCCCTCCTCTCACTCCAGAATAGTCAGGTGAACGAGTTGGTAGCCCAATCGATTCTCGGTTCGTCTATCAGGGAAATTGAGTTTCGAGTACCGACACGAGAAGAAATTTCCACTGAAGGCGGCATTACCAATTCGCTCAATTCTCTCTTAGACCAGATGGAAATAGTTCGAACGATAGTTTCGAGCCACCCTGAACTTGGAACAACGGCTACAGCCCAGGAGTACCTTGCGACAATCGTAAGCAACCTCTCGGAACTCAATGATGAACTCTCGCAGGCATCGGGCGAACTGTCTGAACTTCAGGACATCGTTCAACGGTATTGGAAGATGGCCGAGCTGGAGTTTCGGTATGGAATCGATATCTCGAACACGGACTCATTTGCTCAAAGTGATCAAGTAGCTGACCTCTGTCATCTCGGTGATTTTGGCCTAGACGCGGGTTCTGCTCCTGAAGAAACGACCGAGTCGAGTGAAACGGCTCGCCTGAGATGGGAAATGCGGCACCTTGAGCAGATAGAACGAGTGCTAGAGAGAATCCCGGAAGCGGAACTTCTCTTTACGCCGATGCTTCACCGAGTGGAACTTGTTGACTCTCTCGGTTGGGGAGTTCTCGGCGCTCGCTATCACGCCAACGGTGTGATTCAAATAGCGGAGCTCGCTCTTGACCACACAGGGATGGCGCAATCGTACCAAGGTGAAAACTCGCTTGCCATCGTCCTTGCACACGAGATGGGGCACGGAGTTCAGATCGGAGATGGTCCGGCAGGGATTTACTATCCCACTACTGGGCAAGATCCATATTTTGGAGGGGGCGAAGCCATCCACAATTTTGACGAATGGATGAAGCTCTCAGATTGGACCGTTTACGATAGAAGTCGGTATGAGCCCTCTGAGAATGCTGGATACGTGGTAGTCGACGGACAGGAACTGAAAGTCGGTCAGCCAGTTGCGTTCAATGGAAAGACAATCGTGCTTACCTACAATCAGTGGTACGACGTCCTCTACTCGTATGACGCAGAAAGCGATTTCTCAAATCGGTGGTACGCGAAGTCGAGTCCTTGGGAAGACTTTGCTGAGGCTTTCTCTGAGTATCTCTTCCTACCAGAACGTCTGATCCAGGATGCGCCGGAAAAGTTCAAACATCTTGATCTTGAATTCAGGAGATATGCAGACGACTCCCGAATGCAACAGCTCTTGAGAGACTCGGAAGCCTCTCATAAAAGCGAGGAGAGAGTTCCTCTCCAGTAAGACATCAAGCGGGTCTTATCTCTTCGATAAGACCCGCTTCAAACAACGGTCCATCGGCGCTCTTTACTCGGCAGCCTGATGACCAAGACTTTCTGTAAAGCATTCGCACTTCCCCGTCGTCTCTCTCACGCGACACCGAGTAATCTTGTTATCATCTCTGCAAGTGACAAAGCGACCATCTCTGCGACAGGCAGGGTTAGGACCGGACGCCGAGCAGAAACATGATCCATCTTCCCCAGGTGCTGGTAAGCCTGCTTTACAGTAGACCCCATCTCCGTCTCCCGAGGGAACGCAGATACAGTCTCCATCACTCTGTGTACGACAAACCATTCGCCCATTTCCATCACCGCTAATACAAGTGCACTTATCTCCGTCACAGCTACAGTTTGACCCACTATCGGTGCCACACGCACATGTGTAGCCTTCTTCCGGATGAGAGTCGCTTTCACAACCGTTTCCGTTCGCACAAAC
Organism: Bdellovibrionales bacterium; assembly: GCA_020434565.1. Classification (GTDB taxonomy): domain Bacteria; phylum Bdellovibrionota_C; class UBA2361; order UBA2361; family RFPC01; genus JAGRAO01. The sequence goes on along the minus strand of JAGRAO010000004.1, from coordinate 33,885 downwards.
TGCAACCGCATCTTCTACCGAGAGTCTCAGCCCATCAATCGATAGTGCATCCACCAGACAGGTAACATCCGCATCCTTCTCTGGCAGAGAGAAAGCCTGTGACGATGGAAAAACAAGTGATGCAAGAAAGAACGCGATTCCAACTCTTTGTAAACGTGACATCCTCAACTCCTCAGTAAATGGGGCATTATATCTCAGGGCCCCTTGTTGTGTTATTTCAGCAAAAAAATCAATGTCGGATAAAAAGCTCCTCTCTAAAAATAGAGAATTCTCGCGTAGTTCCAACCACTCGAGAGGCACCACTTGTCCAGGGCTTTCCTAACTCGTAAAGCATTCGCATTCCCCTGTATCTTCGTTCAATCGACAGTTTGTCTCTTTGTCGTCATCTATGCAGGTAACGTAGCGTCCGTCTCGTCGACATGCCGGATTCGGGCCTCCAGCCGCGCAAAAGCACGAGGTATCCTTCCCGGGAATCGGAATACCAGCCTTGCAGTAGATTCCCTCTCCAACCCCAGACGGAGAACAGAGGCAACCACCGTCAGGACGAGTCTCACAGATCACTCTCGATTCACCATCGCCGCTAAGACAGGTACAGGTATTCCCGTTACACGAACAATCGGAGCCGCTATCTGCGCCACACGTACAGCTATAGCCCTCATCAGGATTTGAATCGCTTTCACAGCCATTCGGGTCGACACAAACCTTTAGAACATCATCGACCGAGCGAAAAACTCCACTCAAGTGCAACCCGCCTTCAACACACGAAAGTTCCGCAGAGGATATTCCTCCGTTGAGAGCGGTGCTCTGTCTCGCCTGAGAAGCCGCGATGCCGGGAACAAGAACAGAAATCAACGTAAGGAAGAATGCAAATGAAAACGAACGGAGCCTTTGACTATCCGGCACTGAGACCTCCTTAACATTTACCGACCAGCTCACGTTGTGAACGGGATGACTTAGGGTAGAGACACTCTCTATGAGCAGTCTCACTCAATGAGAAAGCCTTAGAAGAGCCTTGCCAGAAATGGGTGAACTCTGCCAAGCAATGAGATGAGCCGTAACTTAAGGGCCCAAGAAAGCAATGTAAAGAAAAACTTGCTTCTCGCGCACTGCAGCGCACACTAAGCTTCTGCTCACATTTGACTGAGTGACCATTTCAACTAATACTTTGTCCAACTTTGCAACCATCAGGACAAGAATGCCGCTTCACTCAACTAAAGCAGTAGCGTGCGTTGTTGGTCTGGCTGCCCTTCAGCCAGTGCAACAACGAAACTACGATCTCCAGGATCTCGGGCAGAGTTCGTTTCAAGTGGCTTCTGCTCTTGACCAGACTGAGGAAGAACAGAAACAGAATTTTCTTGAAAACCTACATAACAAAAGACTTGGGAACACACCCGGTTATACGCTTCTTTTGGGTCCAACTGAGCCGAGTATCCCACTGGCGCGAGAGAATGGTTTTGCTTCTCTTCGACTCTGCCCTATCACTGCTATCTCTCCGGCGCGAGAATTTCAGGCGGTTGAAGAGGCCCTTGATTGGGGCTCGGAAAAAATTCTTACTCATGAGTATCGTGTCGCACTCCTCCCAGAGGATCTCTTCCAACAGGCAAATAGAGATGAACTAAAGATTCAGGTGCTTCTCTGGGACAAGGAGGGCAACAAGGAAGTCCTATCAACTCCAGCGGCTCTCGGTGATAGCCGTGGAATTCTTTTTGGGCTTCCGAAAGACTTTCAAATCTCGCAAATAGCCGTTGAAGCGCTGTTGCCCGACGGAGCACAAGAAGTGCGAGACGCGGCAGTAGTTGAAGCTCGGGAACGGGGATTGAGAGTGCTTCCTTATCTCCCGGTTGGAGAGAGAACGGACTTTTCCCTCACTGCTCTTTCACGTGACTCTGCAAAGGCTACTCAAAGCCTGGAAAAGGGGGAAGATTTTAACCACTATTCTACATCTCTCTCAGATTTTGCTGGAAAAATCCTCGTCATTGACGAGAGTGCTCAGTGGTGTGGAAGTTGTACGACAATAGTTCTTCCGGAACTCGTAGAACTCCAGAAGAGATATGGTGAAAAACTAGCCGTTATCTATGTCGCTCACGAGGGGGACTCAAACGCTCTCGAGGCTACGAACGAAAAGATCCCGCAGAATTGGAACCTCGTTTATGTACCATTGAACAGTGATTTCTCTCGACTTTGGCATCAGGCGAGCCTTGGCAGCAAAGCAGGACCTCTCCCTCGCGTAACAATCATAGATTCGACCGGCGTTGTCCGAGATCTTCTCGTGGGTGGGGTACGGGGAAAGGTAACTTCCGCGGTAGAGAGCGTATTCGATTCTTTCCCTCCTCCAGCTGAGTAGGCAATTGGCTCTATCTCACAAACTCAAGCTGCTCCTCTCCGTGCGGAAAAAGCCCCATGTGACTCGGTGCCGCAAGATACAGTTGGTGTTTCGCTTGCCAACGCGGCGTGTATGAATACCCTACAACGGTTGGGCACTCAGAGCGAAAACGAATTGACTCAGAGGACTCTTCCTCAACTTCAATTGACACGCTTTCGTTAGGAGAAGCATCAGCCTCGGATTCTCGAAGGGAGGCAACATACCCTTTCAAGAGCGGTAACGCCTCTGGATGTCGAGTATCTGAAACAAACCGAACCTCAGACGCAATATCTTGAGTTGTAACATCAAGAAAGATCGTTGGGATCGGAAGCGAATCATACGACTTAATGAGCCCGCTTTGGCGTTGATCGTTTCTATCAAGCGAAACGATAATTCCAGCAAAGTTTTGGAGCTCTTCATCAAGTGGAAGGTTTTGACCCGGAGGGAGAGCAAAGAGATCGAACTCCTGTTGAAGTTCTGACGCGTACCACCATTCAAACATTTCGCGAGCGTCTTTTCCTCCCTGACTCACATAGAGAAGAGGCCTACCCGTAGTACACCGGATCCGGGGCCTCAACCCGCTCACCCGGTAAAGAACAAATTCACCGCGCTCTTTCACCTGCTCGAGCACCCCTCCTTGCATGGTTGAGATCCGTTGTCGAGCTGCCCGAGTGCTTATCAAGAGATATTCAACGTTATAGTGTCGAGAGAGCCTCTCTATCAGCTGATTCGGTAGGAGCGAAAGAAACTCCGAGGTATCTAAGAGTGCTGTTCTCCCCCAAAGCAGGCTCTCTGAAAACTCACTCAGCGGCGGAATGAGAAAACCCGAAGAAAACGCCGACTCAGCAAGCAGTCCCGGAACAACGGGGATCGAATATCTGAGGGGGAGCATGGTCGTGAAAAAATGTGGCGAGCCTAGAATAAATTGATCTTTCACCGGACTCTCCACCGCCACCCTTCCCTCTGGCTGAAGAGAAGCGATCTCCTCCATCATCGCAACTGCTTCAGGATACCAGTGATATTCGTCAACAAAGAGATGAACAGGAAAATCTCCCCGCTTCGAATTTCCAAACGGGTCCTTATCGACCTGCTGAAGATCAAAGTTTGGAAAAGCAAAGAATCCTACAATAAACATCACTCCCAGCCAGGTGGATCCGACACCATACCGGCGAGCCCAATCTGCCAGCCCAACGGCACACACGACAAGAGTGAGCAGTGAAATCGGTTGAACAAAGCGATAGTAGTGAATCGGCAAGTCGAGGCCTTGCGAGAAGAAGTCCCGTGGAAGGAGCAAGAGAAGGAGAAACGAGATGAAGAGAAATTGAGATTGTTCATGGCGAAGCAATTTCCTTACGCCAACGATGGCTCCAAAAAGAAAGAGAATTCCGATAAATGGAATGCGAGAAACGACTTCAGACCACGGTCCAGATGCCTCAATAACATTGACGATATCCTTTATCCTCCCGATATTGAGGCCTGGGAAAAGCGCAAAGAGTGGATCGGGATACATGCTACTAGCGGCAAGTTTTTCACCTGAGCTAAATGGGAGATGTTTCAAGAACGGAAGAAACCACCAAGAACTGAGAAGTATCCCGAGAACTCCCACGAGCAATATTCTCAACCTCTGCCGCCAGCTCTTGCCAAACAGAACGAGCAACCCCATAACTGAGGCGAGAAAGAGCGACGTGAGACTGTGGCAGAGCAGGACGAGAGAAACGCTGATGCCAGCAACAAGTGTTGACGAGAGAGATACCCGCACTTTTGGAGAACATACTCCAATAACGATCAATGCCAGCGACACCCCGATGAGTTGAGCGAGAAGGCCAACATAGGTAATGCTATGAATGCCAATTCCGAGATGAGAGACATCCTTGCCGAGAAACAGCCAACACAATCCAAGCGGTACTGCAAATCCAGCTGCCTCAGACCCAAACCACTTTTTCGTGCAGAACCAGAGTGAGAACAAAAGAAAAAACGGGGCAAAAACGAGCAGAATGTTAAATCCGAGGCCAACAGAGGTTTGACCATCGGAAAGAAAGTTCGGCAACGCTGCGAGCAAGTAGGTCAATGGCTGATACAGCGTGAAGCTCGGATATCCTGCGAACCACAGCGTGTCGTAGCCACTCACGTGGCCAGCACGGAGAAGCTCGGCCATGGAGTGGGCCAGGTAGTAATGTGGAGTGATATCCCAGCCAGCTGTCACTCTCGAACTTAAAAGCGGCTCAAGGACGATGAACAGCAAGATCAGGCAAGTGATTACAGAGAGGAATCGAAACGGAAACCTGCCAAGAGTGGAATGACGAGAAGCCATCTCATGACCTCCGAGCTACTGCAACTGGAAAGTAACGGAATAATCCGAGAGAACCATCACAAAAAAATAGGGCGATCGATCCAACGACCGACCGCCCAAATCTCTATGACTATATTCTACAAGCGACTACCAAGACGCATAGTCATAAGAACCGGAGCCTGACCCTGAACCAGATGGGCGGGTAGTTGTACACCGGCAAGACCCGTTATTGGTGTACCTGCATGTGGTTTTCTTTCCATCTGCCTTCTTACACGTACAAACGGTCTGACTTCCAGATCCAGTACAGGAGCAAGTGACACCAGTACACTTACAAGAAGTGTCTCCACTTCCTGGCATACTCGTTTGACACTCTACACAGTCGTCATCTGCAAGCAATTGAGTAGAAGGGGCGACACTTACAAAGAAGCAACCCAACAAAAGAGACAAGATAAATAATTTTGTTTTCACAGTACGTAATCTCCTCATGAATCAAGAATTATCCTCGACGGGAACTATCGCCGAGTACAGTTACAACCCTGTCCGTTCGAATTTCGGCTACACCGAACAGTGGTTCCGTTTCCATCGTCACACTCTACCCACGATTGGCTTCCGCTACCGCCACTGGTGCATCCACCAGTTCCGTTACATCCGCAATCAACTCCGCCATTGCCTGGAAGGTTACATTCGGTACCATCGCATCCACCGCCAGCGGTAGCTCGCTGTTGGCCATCGATTGAGCTAACGAGAGCGTCGTCATACATCTGAATGACTTTCAGAAGATTACTTGTCGAGAGGTCCTGCTCATCGGCTTGAGCTGTCGTCACACGGGTTCCAAGAACGGAAACCGCAAAGACGGCAACTACGCTGAGAGAAAAAAGCAACGCATTTTTTTTCATAACGTAGACTCCAACTGTGTCTGTGGTGATTTAAAAAGAACTGAAATACGGAAGCAAAGACTTCGCATCCCGGCACAAATTGTACCGACTCCGAAAAATGCCCCCCTCCCGGAGCCGCTCACACAATCAGGAGCACGGCACCAAAGGAGGACAAGGACAAGCAGAGAAGGAGAAATGCAGATGCACGCCTTCACCTTCGGACTCAGTCCAAAAGCTAGCGATTCCTTCAGCCCAACGTTGGGTTAACTACCGTCGACCCAAACCTGGCAAAGTAGGAGAGAAGCCAAAAGGCTCTAAAAAAAGGGAAGCCGCAGATGAGTTGGGCAAACGGAGTGGCTCACAGATGAGGAGTCGACTGCACGATTGCACATGGGTGCTACAGCTCAAAACCTCCTCGGAAAACGACCAAAGGCGGGGAGATAATCAAAGAGGAAGGCTCAACTGTCAAGGATAATCTGAAGAACATGATTAACGTTTTGAGGTATGGTAGTGTCCCGATCTGATAGGTGAGCATGAATCCCGCGCTCACTTCCGCAGAAGTATTCGTAAGGTCGGGCTCTTATGGGAAAACTCCTCTCAGGAAAAACACTCGTTGGTGGTGGCGCAGTGGCCGCTGTAGCTGGGGCTCTCGTGTTCGGACGACTGGGAAATTCGGTTGGACAGGCATCCCAAGACAAGGATCATCCGACCTTGGCCGACGCCTCTTTTGGATCGACTCCCGAAGAAACTGCAATAGCTCCCTCGCTTGAGCCTCATCGAACAAATAGAGAAACGTTTGACCCGGTTGTCATTCCGATGCGCACTGATGAAGCTCTTCGAGGATGTCGAGATTTTCTCCGAGTAACAACACTCCCCGTTGAACAGCTCAACGGATCGGATGTGATGACCTATGTCGACGAGGATTCAGGTGAGTTCATTGTGGCTGTGGAGGAGCTCGATCGTCGAAAAGGGATCGATTATCTCCTCGTAGTACGAACTGCCGCTGGAAGAGAGGTCACATTTGTTCCTTCAGCATCGGATTCTGCTTCGTATATCTTTGGCTCGCTTGAGTCGGGCGGTATTTCAGACGAAGACCCTGGAGTCGCGTTCTCCCTTCGTAAATCACTGCCGAATGACGCAGTACGCCAACAAGTAGCCCTCTCAGCCGTTAAAGAAGGTCGTGAACTTGGAATCTCGCTCATCCCACATGCACCTCACGGAGCACGGCTTGAATGGTCACTCAGCGAAAGCGAGGAGTACGGAGTCGATATTCTCCGGGGCGGTGACGGGGTCGTTCTCCGCTCAGCTGAGTTGTTGGGAAAGCCATATCTCATTGATGTTGGTGCATCGTGGTGTCATCCCTGTCGAATGTTACACGACAAAATTAAGGAGATCGCTCAAGAATTTCCGGGGAGATTTGGTGTCGTGACAATCAATATCGACGATAGAGTGCTCTCTGACGCAAGCCGCGCATTTGTCGAGCACCAACTTGAGGATGCATCGTCGGTCGCAAATTGGAGCGTCGTTCGAATTCCTGGAGACTCTCGGGCTTGGACTCTTCAGTCCGAAGCACTCACTGGAAAAGTCGGAAGTGGAGTGCCGATTATCGTGCTCGTTGATGAAAATGGTAACGTTGTCGCAAACGATCTCAATCTCAATACCGTGGGCTCCGCTCTTCGTTCTCAGTTGACCGAGTCATCATCAGTGGTTCCAAGTGGTACCGACGTTGACGGGCAGGTCGTGAATCGGATTCAACCCCATGAACGCGCCAGATTCTCTGTTCCGGCCAACCTCGATAGAACAAAGGCGGTGTATTTTAGCCTGATACTCTACGACCCGTCTGAGCCCGCACCAACTGATATTCCACGCGTTTTGGATGGCGGGCGCGTCTTTCAATACGCTCTTCCATTTGATGGCGATTTTGTAAAAGAGGTGAAAGGATTGACCCCTGACGAGGAGGATCTTGAACTCCATCCTGTAAATCGAGGAGATGGAGAACTCCTGTATAAGTGCGACCATCCTGAGCAGTTGGTTACGGTAGTGCTCTACTCAAACGGTAAGAACTAAGAACCGGCTCAAAAATACCAGTCCCTTGTAAATCAGAATTTCCGGGATCTTTTCGAAATGACCGGCCCTGCCTTGCCGTCAAGCTGTGCTTGCAACAAAGATGGGCTCTGGTTGCGAGGAGGACAGGGGCAAGCTCAAACACCTGATTTCTGATCGTTATCAAACAGACATTTCTCCGGGTATTTGCTCTCGTGGGTCAACCAGAAAGTTTTTCGCCTTTGGACAGAAAAGGAAGCTTGGCAACCACATCTCTCCTCGGTGGAAGAACCTTCGCTTTCGCCAATTTTTTTGGTCGAAGAACTTTGTCGCTTTGCTCTCACCGGTTGGCGTTCGTACCGCCCTTTACATGTGATGGGGAAGAAACCTATCGCTGTACTAGATTGAGTAATCGCAACTCTCGTCACCGTCACAAGCAACGATACACCCAACGCAGCTTACGGTAGTATTTCCACTCTCATCTCCGGTTTCCTCAGCTTGCGCAACTCCTTGAAGCGCAAACATGAGCCCAACGTAGACACAAAATACGAGAGCAGTTCGTTTTACGAGGCGCATAAAGACTTCGCCGACACTCTCTTTCAACTCCTCTCGAGCTATCTCTGGATCGAAGTGTCGTTGATGATCCGAGTAATATTTCCGAATGAGATACTCGTGACGAGCGAGAGATGGTCCAGCTTGATGGGTAAATGCTGTCAGCATGTAATGGTCTCCTTATTGGTGGGACAACGCCCAGGTACATCACGAACCCAATAAAAGAGAACCTTGAGGGGAAACCGCACAGAACCGCTCGGTTCCGGCAATCGGACGATTAGTGGCGTTATGCGCCACCGTAAATACGGGTGTCCTATAAAGTTAGGAAAAATTCCTACTCTCTTAAAAGGGTAATGACTTCGGAGAGGTAATCAAAAAAAACTATCGATCGTAGAAGTACTCTACTGAAACCGTGACTTCCGGCGAGAGGGAACGGTGTACCGGGCACGTAGCTCCCACCCGCTCCAAAACCTCTCTTTCCTGCTCGGTCAGTGCACTCGGGAGGTGAATTTGAACCCGAAGCTCCTGAACCATTCTCGGTGGCTTTGGGGTCATAATCTTCTCAACGGAGAAAGAGCTCCCCTCTAACGAAATTTCTTTTTGTTTCGCGTAGATACCCATTGTTGTGAGCATACAACTCGGGAGCGAAACCGAGAAAAGATCAGTTGGCGAAAAATTTCTTCCAAGCCCCTGATTGTCCTTAGGCGCGTCCGTAAGGATCTCAGCTCCAGAGCCTTCGTGGGTCATAACCATCTGAAGTTCCCCAAGATATTCACCATGCATCTTCGTGCCCACGAGCTACTCCTCTCAAACCTCGGACTCAATCGAACAATTACCGAAGGACATTCCCCAAGTTATTTGGAATTCAAGTTTTCTTGAGTAGCAACTTTTGCTCTGGCATTCTAGGGGAGCGTGTTAAAGTTAGCACAATGTTCTTTTTTTGAGCGATCTCGAAACCGAGAGGGCTCTCATCTTGTAGAGGGAAGTAAAAGCGACGGTGGCCGACTTCATTGGTTCAACCTGCGCTGGTCTGAAAAGTAAGCTTTCAGATGAGTGCGAAGACCGATGACGTCGGCTGCAATCGAACGAGTGAAGGTTCTTCTCTATTTTTTTTTGTTTTCAGGCATTCCACGGCTTTTTCACAATTTTGAGCCCGCTTTTTGGGAAGTGGTGATGTGTCTTTGATTTCCTATTCGGCTCTCTTGAAGAGGTGAATATGAAATCGAAGACACGTTATTGACTCCCCCATGGAGTGGCCCGACGGACCAAGGTTGTCCGCCGGGCCCTCCTCTAAAACGCGCGCTTGGCTGGAGGAGCGGGATCGCTTGAGCAGTGCATCGCAGAGTTCACTCTCATCAGGGGTCTCCTGTTGATGAGGTGGCGGCACTCTGCAGCTCGCGATCCCCCTCCAGCCCGCGCTTAGGCTGGTTCGATGTTCTTTTTTGTTTTGAATCCTGTACGGTCTTACTCTCGATTGCAGTTCGAATTCCTTATTTCCCTCCAAAGTGTTCCCACAATTCCTGTCATCTTTCCAAAAAATTGCTGAACTTCTCTCCCCTTTAAAAAAGAAAAGATCTCTGCTCGAACAGTTTCTGAAGTGCAGTAGAGGCACACCACTCCCTCCCTCAAAGTCTTTCTAGAGCTTCTCAGAGAGAATGGTAAGGTGCTTGTGCTTCGGGCATCGTCTGGCTCACGGCCCGAAGGGTTCCCCAGTTGGCGGCCCTGCCCTTTCGTGACATAATTTTCGCGATTCAGTCGATTTCGGAGAGCTGATGGAGCGTTTTTGGGAATATATTCAGGATTTCGGTGTAATGGCACTGAAGGCGCTCGGACTTTTTATCATTCTTCGTGGGATCCTCTTTCTCGCCGGATATAGACTTTATATCCCTTATCTCGATGAACTCATCGGCCGCATCTACTATATTCTTGTCGATATCATCCCTGCCCTAAGAATTGATTAGCAGGCTACGGCTGGAATGTATTCATTCCTTGAGGAATTTTCAGGTAGAATTTGTGAACGGCAAAACATTTACTTTACTTCTCTCCGTACTCTTTCTTTCCTTTCTCGGCCTCGTCTTTGGACTTGGAGGAACGCTCTTTCGCGATCTCAAAAGTTCACCTGAGGCTATTCTTCACGTAAACCACCTCAGTAAATCATTTGCAGAACGAAATGCATTCGAAACCGAAAAGGGTTCTCTGCTTGAGCTCTATCATAAACCTACTGAAACCCTCGTCATGATCGCTACAGAGTCGAAAGCAGGAATTGCCGACTGGACGCTCGGAACAGCAACAGAAGCGAAGGAAATCTTTTCTGTGGCTAGGGACTTCCGAATCTCAAAGAGCACCCCGATTCAAGAACACGAATTTATCATTAAGTACCTTGCTGCTCAGATCGACTTGAGGCGGTCTGAAATACAGAAGGAATCTGCCGAAAGGAATAGTATCGCCCTGGTTCAATCAGATACTCTTTTTTACCGATTGGCGTTTCTCCACCCCAATACTCTACTTGTGCTGAAATCGAGCAAGCAAGTTCCGACTGAGGTAGAATTCGATCGAATTCTTTCGTTACTTGCTCAAAATCAGCGTGTCGAATAGATCGTGAGACAGTTCCTCCTCCTCTGAAAAGCTATCCTGTCGATGAGGTGAGGCTCACGTCCGAGCAAACTCAGGTACGGTAAAGACTTCCCGACCGGGCGTTGTGCAAAAGGCAAATGTCACGTTTTCGCCTTCGCTTGACTGATATATCCCCATGAACGAGGCAAAGAGAACTTAATGACACCAAACAGAGGTCGACAGGTGGAGAATTAATTTTTTGGTTGATCGTGAGCGAGTGTATCGACTTTTTTTGCAAGAGTGACTAAACGTTCAAAATAGACTCTCCCCTCTTCTGACATCTCACCTTTGACTGATTCCACCTGTTCGTAACAGCGCTTTAAGGCGATCTTCTGTCTCGAACCGAGTCCTCCGCCCGTATTTAAAAACGAGAAGACATACCCGAGAATCTCAGATTGAAGGGCCGTAAGACTGAGCTCTCCAACCCGAATACTTCGGTGGCCCAAAGGAAAGGGAGAAGTTTCATGCTCTTTCGCGAGCTTCTCGATCTCTTCGTACACAAAGAGCCCCAATAAAATGGCTTTATTGCTATTTTCCAAATCAACGGCGCGCTTCCGCCTTACGATATTCTGCGGTTCACGAACCCAAAATACCAGATAACAATGATACCGAGAGTTTGTATTCAGTGGAAGGCTGTTTCCGCGCAGCTTTCCTCCCTTTTGAACAGAGGGAAAGCCTTCAATTGGACGGGAGAGGTATCTCTTCCCGCAAATTTTCGGTAAGGCCAAAGAGGGACACGATTGAATTCAAAGGCTCTATTATCATCATAGAGAGTTCCTGAGGCGGTAGAGAATCGTAGTAGCCAGCTGCTATTTTCGCCTTCTCTGTTGCTACCGCCATTTGAGCAGTTTGACGAAAAGATCGAATAGTCTCGAGAGACACAGGTAGGATGAGAACAAACTCGGCCGCTTCAAGGAGCAGACCATTCGACAAACACTCGCCCATCTTCTCGCCGATTGCGGATTGAGCCTGTGAACTCTCGAGCCACTCTTCAAGCCAAAAGAAGTCTCTCAGCGCAGTCCCCCAAGGGCTGATAGGATCTGATAAAAAAGACTCTTCTGCTCTGGCCCGGTATTGGCGAACAAGTTCTGTTCGTATTCCCGGTTCATCGACCCGCTCAACTTCATCCACAATTCGTTGCAACTGGTAAAGCTCGGTTGGTGATTTGTTCTCAAAAATATCTTGAAGTCGCGCCTCAATCGACTGGTGAGCCTGGGGGAGCTCCAAATATGAATCAGAGAGATAGGCGACTTTTGCACAAAAATTATCGAGGTCCCCATACCGAACGACTCCATCCAGGGCATACCCGACTGCGCTCTTGTAAAGTTCACTCTGGGCTCGAATCTGAAATCCTGGAAGCAGTTCGTTCACAATAATCGCAGCAAAATAGAATCGCTCATTGTTCAGCAGCTGAACAAGCTGTTCTTCCACAGCCCGAGAAAATGCTTTCCGCTCGCCCGACTCAGTCAGGTTCTCAAAGTACTCTTCGAGGTAACCGCAAGTCTGATACAGTTCGAGGTCTATGCCCGGCTCACTATCTTCGCGAGAGAGAAAGGCCCCGAGAAAGTCTTCGACAATATGACGGCCCTGTTTTCCCTCAAGGTGTTCGCCGGGTACGAGAAGATGAATCTCTCCCTCACCGAAACGTGAGGTCTGAGGAGAGTGTGTCTCAGGTTGAGGCTGGTGGAACTGCATCTTCTTTCCAAATAGGGCATTTCGCCCCCTTAGGATGTGGAAGTATTCCGATCTGTGCGGTATTTCGGACGTCTTAGCGAATTTTCATAAATGGACTTGAGCTGCTGAATTTACAAGAGAAACTTCTTGAGGCAAGTGCAAGGAAGACTTTTGGGCCGCTACTTCTGACAGCGAGGGCAGAAGTGAGTTCCGCGTTGGGCGACGACAATTCGCTCTATCGCACTCTCACACCGGTGGCACGGTTCTCCAGTACGGCCGTAGGCTTGAGGCGAAAATTTTCCGCCTGGAACAACTCCATCACCAAAATCGGTACCCTTCTTTTTGATTGCTTCTCGAATCGTGGATCTCACCGCATCTCTCAATTGGGCTACTTCGGTCTTCGAGAGAGACGAAGCTCGGCGTTCCGGATGCAGACAAGCGCGCCACAGCGCCTCGTCTACGTATATATTGCCAAGTCCAGCGACGAATCGTTGATTTAAGAGCAGCGGCTTAATCCGCATTTTTGATCTGGAGAGTATCCTTGCAAGATGATCGAGCGAAAATTCTTTGCTGAGGGGTTCCGGTCCAAGTGAGTGAAGAACTTCTTCTTCGTGAGAAACAAAATACACTCGCCCGAACTTTCTCGGGTCACGAAAAAACAGAACTCTCCGATCATCGAGAAAAAAACGGAACCGATCATGTTTCTCAGGTTCGACACTCTCTTTCGCGAGAAACATCCTCCCGCTCATTCGGAGATGAAAGATGAGCGACGCCCCCTTCTTCTCTCGCTGGAGGGAAAAGACAATATACTTTCCCCGCCGGCTCACATCGAGAATGGTTTGACGAGAGACCGCCGAAGCAAATTTGTTCGGCGCTACTCCGGCTATGGTTCTGGGCCAGTCGAACCACGCCCTCTGTATCCGCGCTCCGAGAAGAGTGCGCCTGAGCTCCTTGGCGAGAGACTCTACCTCTGGCAGCTCAGGCATCGAGAATTCTCACCGCTCTATCCATTTACTCCGAGGAGCTCAACTTCGAAAATGAGTGACGCATTCGGTGGAATCGCAGCACCGGCACCTCGAGCGCCATATCCCAGCTCGGCGGGAATATAGAGAACCCGCTTTCCACCAACTTTCATTCCCTGAACACCTTCGTCCCAACCCTTAATGACGCGCCCAGCTCCAAGTGGGAATTGAAAAGGTTGTCCACGATCCTTTGAACTATCAAATTTTTTCCCCTTCTGTCCGTCCTCGTTGAGCCACCCAGTATAGTGCACTGAGGTAAGCTGACCGGCTTTTGCTTCAGCCCCTGAGCCAACTTGAACGTCTTCATATTTGAGTCCCGAAGTGGTCTCAACAACTTCGGCAAATAACACTGATGGAATGATGAAGAAGCACACGAGAAAAAAAAGGACCAATCGTTTCATGAGAGCGGTCTCCTAAAAATCGACTCTGTTACATTGATGGTTGATGAGTAGCCATTGTAAGGCCTCGCCGCTTGGCAACAAGGCCCATGCCCTCGGCATGTTATGCTCTCCGCACGATGTCGGCAAGTGGCCGCACCGATCGGTCCTTTCGACTCATCCAACTCCTCATGGCTCAAACTCCACCAATGCTGAATCATGTACCACGCGTATGGCTGGGGCTCGTGATTGCCTTGCTCCTGATTCCTCAAATCGCGATTTCAGAGGAACTCGAATTCGGGACATTTCAGATCTCATTTGGTGAGGGCAGTATAGTTCTTCGATCCTCAGTTCAGAAGAACTTGGCGCCAATTGCTGTTTTTCAAATCGAAGAGCCAGCCAGGATTGTCGTCGATCTCCCACCAGATCTCGTGAAGCGATCTTCCAATCACAAGGTGCAGGTGGGATGGATTTCCTCGGTGCGAGTTGGAGTACACCACGACAAAACCCGACTTGTGTTTGATCTCGTCTCGGCCGAATCAGAGTTAGAGCTGGTGGCGCCTGTCCTCCTTCGAGATCGGGGATCGTTCATCTCCCTCGACTTCGCGCGTCCCATCACTCCAACTCCTGAGGAAGTGGAATCTGAACCGATTCTCCCGATTTTTGATATTGCTCCTCCGTTGGCCTCTTTGCGACGAGCCGCTCAGGGAAGTCCCTCGGCTGGGAAGTCTTTCGTTTCCAGTTCCGTCAGGATCGAATGGACCCTGCTGTTGCTTCCAGTCATTCTCTTCCTCTTTAGTCTCCCCGTACTTTTCTGGAGACGTGAGAAATCGTCCATGAGAGATTCAGCTCCGCTCCTGAGAGAATCGACCATTGCAGATCCATATGTCGTTCTTGGGATATCTCCGGGGTGCGCCCAAGAAGTACTTCGAGGTCGTTACAGGCACCTTGCAAAGGTATTTCACCCAGATTCCCTGCAAGGCAAAAACCTGCCCCAAGAACTCGTCAGTCTCTCAACCTCACATTTCAACCAGATCCACGAGGCGTATCAGAAGATCGTCTCTTCTCGTTGAGGCTCAATTTCTCCAAAATTTCCTGACAAAACGCCTACCGAAATTTGCTAATTTTGAAATTCGGGTTGGTTCGAGCGCTTCCAATCGCTATGCACTCCATTGCATAGCTGGAAAAGAATTTTCCATTTTTTCAGCACTTAGCGATCGTACAAAAGTGTTCAATTTTGTCTGGAAGAATCTCCTAACCATCTAAAACATTTAGGTTTTTAGGCGTCCAATCATTCAGAAACCGTCTCCTCCCATCGATTCCCTCTCTTGAGTGGTTGGTGACGTTAATGAGTAGTACGAAGTTCAATTTTCTCCTCAAAGGATTCCTCGTAATCCTCTTCTCTTCGGTCTCTGTTGGTTTGGCGGAGAGCCCCTCCCTATTTGATACGCCAGGAGTCGTTTCTCGAGCTCTTTCAACTTCTACTTCTAAGCCTTGGGAACGAAGCAAAACGGGTGTGGTTCTTCGAAGGTCTGCGCTCAACAGTTCCTCCTTTCGAGTGACTCTTCCAAATGGAACACCAGCTACGGCGGTTCAATCAAGTACGCGGGCGAAGGACGAGGGAGAGTACTCAACTTCGACAACAAGCGGTTCCATGACCAACGAGCAAGGCGAAGTCGTCGGGAGTTTCACTGTCTCACGAACGATCAACATTACGACCGGCGAAGAAGCAACTAACGCTATCTTTCAACCGGACAAAGGAGACTTCTACGTTCTAGAGGCCTCATCTCAAGGCGCAACGCTCACAACCGTTGACCCAGAGGCATATCCGGATTGTGGAGAGGAACACGATACCCAACCTTTTCTTCGGGTGAATCATCCTCCAGTCTATCCCGCGCTCCGTTCAGCTCCCGCAACGATGATCGATGTCATGGTCGTCTATACAGCAGATGCTCGGGATGAGATGGGGGGAGAGTCTGAGATCCTCGCTCTGATAAACCAAGCGGTTGAACGGGCCAATCTCTCGTATCAGAACAGTGGGATGAACCTTTCAATCAATCTCGTTCACACCGAAGAAGTGAACTATGACGAAGAGAGCGGTTCGTTTTCGGACAATCTCTCCTTTGTTCGAAACGACGAAGAGATAGCTGCGCTTCGTGACAAGTATGGCGCCGACATGGTCAGCCTCTTTCGATCAAGCAGCTCTTCTATTTGCGGGATCGGATACCGACCCTATTCAGACTATCTCCTTAGCCTCGATTCATTCGCATTCACCGTCGTTTCAGTTTCTTGTGCATCGGGATATTTGAGCTTTGCACATGAACTCGGACACAACTTTGGTGCTCACCACGATGAAGCAAATGCTGGGTCTTCAACACCTTTTGCAGAGTACGGATACGGGAGTCGATGGACCGGAAGCGATAGCCAACAGTACCGCTCGGTCATGTCGTACAGCCCCGGAACAAGAGTTCCATACTTCTCGAACCCAGAAGTCGAGCACCTCGGATCAAAAACTGGAGACGCAGACGCAGCGAACAACGCACTTCTCATTTCAACGAACGCCCAAGTAGTAGCAACGTACCGCGAAAACGTGGTGCCTCCTTCTGAAAGCCCCGCTCCTCAACCTGAGCCAGAGAATCCTGGCTCAGGCTCAGAGAGCCCGAGCAAGGGCGGTGGAGAGATAGGTGGCGGAACTTCAGTAAACTGTTCGCTTTCGGTGTCTGTAACGAGAAGTAAGCGAAGCATTCTCTTACTCGCATCGGTTTCAGACGATGGAGATTCATCGGAACAATCCGGCCTTTACGAAGTCACTCGAGTGGGGAAAAAGGCTTCCAAGCTTCTCGCGACCGGATCATTTGAGAGAGGAGCTTTTGTTGAACAACTCGGATTGAGAAAAGCGAAAAACAAGCAGTTAAGCCTCTCCGTCTCTTCAGAAACCTGCGAAGTTTCCGAGTCTTTCCGCATTAACAAGCGCGGAAGATTGCGCTCTCTCAAGAGAAAACGTTCCTAAACGTGATTCTTCCCCGCTCTCTGGTCTCTTTTGCAATCGCAGGTATAATAACGGCTCTCAGTAAATTGAAAGAGAGCCATGAAAGAGCTATCAAACAGACTCAACCTCGATTTTCGCTCTGAAACATCAACAAGATTTCCGTTCACAGGATCCATCATCGATGTTCACTCCCACATTAATGGACCAGCGGCCAGTGTTGTCTATGGAGAAGCCGCAAAGCTCTTTGGAATTGAGCTCACCTATTCGATGAGTCAACTAGAAGAGGTCCCTGCCCTTCAAGAAAAGCTCGGAGATAGCATCCGTTTTATCGCTTTTCCCAAGTTCCTCTCTGACAACCCCATATATGAGCATAGCGATGGATACATCCGTCGGATTGAGGAGTTTCACAAACTTGGCTCTCGCATAGTGAAATTCTGGGCGGCCCCACGCGGGCTTGATTACGGGAAGAGCTTTGGAAACCCTGATATCCTCCGCCTGAACTCTCCAGAGCGACTCGCATGTATGGAAGCAGCGGCGGATCTCGGCATGTATTTCATGACCCACGTCTCTGATCCCGATACGTGGTTTCAGGCAAAGTATTCAGATCCAAGTACATATGGGACAAAACTGGATCAATATGAACCCCTTGAAGAGCTTCTCGAAAAGTTCAAGCAACCGTGGATTGCCGCACATATGGCAGGATGGCCAGAAAATTTGGAATTTCTCGATGGGTTACTCTCGCGACATGAAAATCTCTATCTCGATACAAGTGCGACAAAGTGGATGGTCCGAGAGCTCAGCAAACATCCAAGAGAAGAAGTAGTCGCATTTTTCTCAAAGTGGAAGAAGCGCCTTCTGTTCGGCTCTGACATCGTGACCACCGATGCCCATCTCGATAGCTCGCAAAATGACCACTTCAAGGCTGATCAAGCAAAAAGTAGAGAAGAAGCATTTGATCTCTACGCATCTCGCTATTGGGCGCTGAGAACCCTTTTTGAAACGAGCTATTCTGGTGAATCGCCTATCTCGGATTCTGATCTACACATGGTGAACCCACAGCGATTTCAAGAGGAAGATGCACCAACACTCTCTGGAAAGGGTCTCCCGAGCGAAGTTCTCGAATGGATTTACTCGAGAACAGCCAAAGAGCTCTTGGAGCCGCTCCACACCTAAAGGACGTTCGATCCCTACACCGCTAGAGGATGTTCGTGTCTCTTCAAAGTAATTCTCGCCGGAGGAGCGAGCAGATTTGGTTTATCTTGCGCGTCCTCGGCCTGAGCGAAACCACTATAGTACTGAAGTGTTGAGAGGATTTCGGGAGGGAGGAGACAAACAAGATAAGCCGAAGATGGTTGAAAAAACGGCAAGAATTACATTGATGCGACTCTAAACTCCCGCTGCTCGAGCTGGGAGACTCGCCTCGGTGAAATCTTCGGACGGGAATGCTAAGACACAACCTACCAGTTCAATCGCTCTTTGCCTGGCCTTGTCGCGAAGATATCCAACCGCCTGTTCGGCGAGCCTTGCGTCGAGTTCGGCCTTGCCGCGGACATGTTGCGCAAGTGGCAGCTTTGTCGAATAGCTTGCGACATCTTTTTCAGTCTGAGAAAAAACTCTTCTGAAATCAGGGTCGCGAACCAATCTTTCGATTTTGTCTCCAAACACCCTTTCCGCTGAGCCAATCGAATCGGCATCAATGAGGCCAAGAGAAGCAACTTCCGCGAGAAGCGAGTGAAAAGTTTCAAGAGTGGGCCCGGCCGGTTCTTGCCGAGGGCTTCGCCCTAGCGATTTTAGTCGCTCGAACATGAGGGGAGCTCCAAATTGTGCCTGAACCTGAGAGGGTTATAGGTGGACTCGTGCAAGATGATACCTAAGGAAGCGCCTGAGCTACGGATTTTTCATTTTCTCAAGACAGGGTCTTTGCGAAACAACGTGCCGTCGAATGTGCTTGTCCTGAACAGCTCGGTCATGAGATTGATCGCCAAAATCTCGTCTTTTGAGGAGCTATGCCATGCACATTTCAAGAAGAACAGCGATCAAACTCATCCTCGGTGGGGGATCAACGCTTTACCTCTCGGCGTGCTCTTCTGGCGTGAGTCGATTGTTGCAGCAGGGGGGGCCCTCCCATCTGCAAGAGTACTCGCCTATAGATCGCACCCTGCCATCGCCAGCTCCAAAGCAGTTTTTTGCCGACAATTTCACCAAACCCCATGCCGTGCTGTGGGACAAGCAGGGCTATCTCAAAGCCAATAATCTCTCCATCGGGGCCCCGACCGAGCGGGTTCCGCTCGTGATTGTAGGAGGCGGAATCTCTGGACTTACGACTGCTTATCTTCTCCGCGACCTCAATCCTGTTGTTTTGGAGCAGGACAAACGTTTCGGAGGAAACTCGAAAGGGCAGTCTTGGAACGGGCTCGATTACTCAATTGGGGCTGCGTACTTCATCGAGCCAGAGCCTGACACCGAAATTGATGCCCTTATTCGCGAGCTTGGAATCGATTCTTTGTGGAAGATTAAGACCGACGAAGATCCTGTTCAACTCGCAGGCGAAATGTACCGGGGCTTCTGGGAGGGAGAAACTCTCCAAGGTGACGCTCGAGGTCTTCGCCAGTTGGATCTCCTCAAGACCTATTTCACCTCAGTGAATGAGGGAGAAGCTGTTCCCTATCCTGATATTCCAATCACCGATCCTGAGCTCGTGCCGTACATTCAGAAGCTCGATCAGGTCTCTTTCAAGCAGCATCTTGAAACCATCGTAGGCGAGCCTCTTCATGAACAGATCGAAACTGCTCTTGAACACTACTGTTGGTCCTCTCTGTGCGCTTCAGCGAATGAAGTGAGCGCTGCGGCAGGGCTAAATTTTTATGCAGCTGAATTTGGAAATATTGCCGTTCTCGCAGGTGGCAACTCTCGAGTCGCAGAAAGGCTCCTTGAGAGAATCTCTGCGACCCTTTCGCCTTCAAATCTCCGTCCGCAAAGTCTGGTTTTTGATATCGACGTCACGGGCGATGGAGTGCTCGTCAGCTATCTTGATGGAGAGGGGGCACTTCACACTATCCTCGCCGATTCAGTAGTGATGTCATGTCCAAAATTTGTGGCAAAGAAGATTATTAACGATCTCGAACCAGAGCGAAGCGAAGTTATCTCCAGGTTAACCTACAGAAGCTACCTTGTCGCAAACGTCTGTCTCGGTGGCGGGACACAGGACCCATTCTACGATCTCTATCTTCTCGGTGACGGCAAACTCCACGGCAATTCAGCTCAAGAGGCTTCAAACTATAGACGGGCAACTGACGTCATTATGGCGAACTATGCTCAGTCTGATGACCATTCAACTGTTCTGACACTGTATCGCGGTATGCCGTACGACGGAGCCCGAGCTGAGCTCTATCTGGAAACATCTTATGAGAAGTACCGCAAAGAGTTTGAAGACCAGATTCATGAATCGATCCTTCCCGCTCTCAAAATCTCTCCTGAGAGAGTCGAGGATCTCCGAATCGCGCGGTGGGGACACCCCCTGGTTGTACCAAAACCGGGCATGATTGGATCTTCAGACGTGGAGCGGATTCGAGCACCGTTTAAAGAGCGAGTCTTTTTTGTCGAGCAGGACAACTGGATGTTGCCGGCTTTCGAAACGTCGGTCACTGAAGCACTCGAGTGGGCACCAAAGGTAAGAGCCTCTCTCACAGGTGTGTAGCGATATTGGTTTGGGCGATCTGCACCTCGCTACGGAGCGAGCGTATTCACGCATCCAAGAGCTACCGTGATATTACTCACGAAGGAACTTCCAGAGGGGTTGACCCAGGTGCAGGTCCAGCCATCTCCAGAAGCAGTCTGCTTTGACGAAAGCAGCACCGCTTTGTAGTCAGTGGAATAACACTCTCCGCCAAGAGCGGTATCTGGAGGGGCCCCAACAGTACCAGAGATGCTTGAGCAGAGTGCTGTAATAGAGGCCACTTCGTCGACGCTAAATATCTCCGAGCGACTCATACTCGAAACAGCAAAATCAAAGACGGCATTGAGACCGGCAGGTCCCTGAGGACCTTCATCGCCATCTGGACCGATCGGTCCTTCTTCTGTTCCTGGAATTCCTTGTGGGCCTTGAGGACCTTGGGGACCAATCGGACCTTGATTACCCTGCTGCCCCATCGCTCCGGCAGGCCCGTCGATACCTTGAGCACCTTGTGGACCGTCGGGACCGGTTGCTCCCTTCGCTCCGTCAAAACCTACCGGCCCCTGAAGTCCGACCGGACCGACATCCCCCTTTGGTCCCTTGTCACCGGCAGGTCCATCTTCTCCGACAAGCCCCTCAAGTTGAAGCGTCAATGCCGAAAAATCCGAATCAGAGTCGAGCTTGGTCTGCTTCTTTGAGCAACGAGCTTTAAAGCGAACCTGTCCAGTGGATTCGTTGAGGCATCCAAAGAGCCGGTTGCTTGAGAGCTTTTTCTTTTGAGCCAACGCACTCTCGGCTCCCCCAACACAAAGGGCAAGAGAGATGCAAAAAATAATTAGGCCTGTGGGCTTCATAGTGATTCCTCTTTCTTTGAAAAAATTCTCTCTGAAAAAATTACGGAGTAACGTCTGCACAGACTGCTGTAGCAGTAATCGTGACGGTAGTCGCTCCTGGAATAACAGAGTTGCTCAGGTTTCCTGCATAGCAGGACCAAGTAAAAGCGCTCGCCGGTTGGTTTCCGACTATCTCCATCTGTTCGTTATCAGTTTCGCACTCTCCGGCAATCAGAGCTGTTTCAGCTGGGCATGCGGCAAACGCTCCGATAAGTTCGAGTGGATCAATATCAGCGCCATTATTTGAAGCGGTCGAAGTTTGTCGCACGAGCGTAAACGGAATTCCCGACCAATTCCCACCCATAGCTCCTTGAGGTCCTTGCGGACCAGGTTCTCCCTGAGGGCCTTGAGGTCCTTGAGGTCCTTGAAGTCCTTCCGGGCCCTCCGTTCCTTGCGGCCCCGGATCGCCCTGCAATCCCGGCTGACCTTGGAGACCTTGTGGCCCCTGGTCCCCTTGTGGGCCTACGGAACCCTGCGCTCCAACGAGCCCGGTAGGACCTCGGTCGCCGGTCGGTCCCTGAGGGCCAGTAGCACCTTTAGGACCCGTTTCTCCCTTTGGACCAACTTCAAGGGTTTCATCCGTAACACTCAACGCACCCAGATCTTGAGCCGAAGCGAGTTTGGTTTCCTGCTTGTTGCACCGTGCTTTCACCAAAAGTTTGCCAGTGCTGTTGTTCACGCAAGCGACCAACTGGTTCGAACCAGCCAAAGCAGTCGTCGAAACGGAAAGGAGAAGAAGGGCTGATACCGCGCATAAGGTTTTCATGTTTCTCTCCCCTCTTTTACTGAAACTCTGGAAAATCGAGTTGCCCAGCACACATGACCGTGGCAATCAAAAATGGATTTGGATGATCCCCCGTGCTCACGAATTTACAGCTGACACCAAAAGACGAAAGTGTAGCGCCTAAGAGCCGGAAATTTTGATTCGGTGTCGAGACAAAGCAACCACCACTAAGAGCCTTTTTTGTGCCCGGAATATCGGGGTCATTCGGGCATGTATGTCCCCAAGTACATAACGCAGGACTAGACGGAGTGCCGTGCGGACAGTTTACGGTTGAAGATCGAATGATTCTCTCCTGAGTCAAACCGAATATCCCAGCTGGACCAGTTGGCCCCACCGGACCGGCTGCTCCAGGAAGCCCCTGAGGGCCCGGCTCTCCTGGAGGTCCGAGCGGACCTTCGGGGCCAACCTCTCCCTGAATACCGGGGAGCCCTTGAGTTCCCTGCTCTCCGGTAACGCCGATAAGTCCAACCGGCCCCTGCTGACCCTGGTCACCTGTCGGACCTTGTTGTCCCGCAAGTCCAATTGGACCCTTGGCTCCCTGAGGCCCAGTATCCCCTTGGGGACCCTGAGGTCCCTGATCTCCAGAAACACCTATTCCGGCCGCACCAGGGAAATACGCTGCATACTGCTCAGCATCCTCAATCTTTATCTCTGCACGACGGCACCGCGTTCGAACTGAAACCTGTCCTTTGTCGGAGTTGAAACAGAGAAAGTACTTGGTGGCGGCGCGTGCTTGAAGCGGGGTGCACAGCAAGACCAGCCCAAAAATCGCAGCAGGGGCGACACATCTCATGATAGACTCTCCTTAATTCCTGAACACAGACTAGAGACCTTACGGGATTAACACGTTCACGCTTTCAATGATAATTTGAGGCCTTCCCCATCCAACTAAGTGACTGAAAATGTATTACGGTCCGTGAGAAAATGGGGGATTTATGACGTTGTGAACGTCCAAAATTCTTAGGAGACAGTTCCAACTGTTCCATAAGTCCTAGGGCTAATCTGGTCCTTGCAGATAGTTACCTTATGGAACAGTTGGAACTGTCCCCTAACGTAAACGTAAGGTTTCACTCTTGCTGGAGAGGGACCTTTCGCCGTATCAGTCGTTGGTTCGGGGTGATTATACTCGTTTAGCAGCGAAAATTATGAAGTTCTCTCCTTTGTTCATTGCTCTCCTGCTCCTCTCCCATTTGTCCATATCGCTCGTATCCGTAACACAAGCGCGAGAACTTCCAACACTCGAGCAGATTCAAGATGCCGTAAATGCGTTTCGAAACGCGAGCGGGACTCCAACGCCAATCTCCCTCACCGGTGAAGATGGCTGCTTTCCAAGTACAAAGGACAGAGAAAAGACTGTTGTTTGTGTCGTCAGTACAAAAATTGAGGGAGAAGAGCAGAGGACTTCGGTACCCCTCTCTTTCGAGAGATCTTGGCAGATCGTTGAAGATCGAGAGCGAGAGATTCAAGCGCGCTGTCCTGATCGAGCCCAAGCGCAAAAACTCATTCGCGCCGTGAAGGGCCATACGGGTATCGAGGTAAAAAAAGAAGATGACCCCAACGGAGGGACATTCACCGACGAGCGGGGGTTCTCTCGTGAGAACAAGGGGCCCTACCGGCTCATGTGCCGATACTTCGTGGATGATTTTCTTGGAAAGGATCGGCTCTATATCACTTATATCGGCACAAAAGCCGGAGAGTATTTTATGGATTCCGACATAGAGATATGGGAATAACCGCGATCACGGCGCTGGCGCTTCTCATATCGGGTGCCGTCATCGCCGGTAGCTTTCTCTGGTCTTATCGTAATCGGGAACGCTTCAAGAAAAACTGCCCTACGTGCGGCACCGAACTCCAGTACAACCCTTTTGAAAGTCGACTCTATTGCCCCAACTGTGATTTCGATAGAGAAGACTCTTCTTCAAAAGAATAAAGCCCTTCTTATGGAACAGTTGGAACTGTCCCCTAACAAGGATTTTCTGTCTTAAGAACGGGATCCTCGATACTGTTGAGGTAATGTATCAATTGTCTCAGAGGAATCTTCGGTCTGATACTGCGCCCCTCCCCCTGTCTCAGGAGATCCCTTCCCGAGCAGTTCGTTCGAATGCCGCCTTTATCGTCAAAGACCAATTACATGACTCCCTCGTTTCGGAGAAGTTCGAGAAACTTCGTCAGTACCATCCTGAGAGCGCCGAGCACAGTTTCCGAGTTGCTGAGCGGGCCATTGAGCTGGCTCTGTCTCTTGGTTTCAGCGGAGAGAATCTTCGAGTCCTCGCAAGAGGGTCATTGCTGCATGACCTCGGCAAACTCGATGTTCCGTTGGAGATCCTTGATAAGCCCTCTCGGTTGACCAGTGCAGAGCGAGCAATTATCCGCACCCACCCACGAAAGAGTTTTGAACGATTGCCCGAGAAAGACTTTTCTCGAGAACGGCGAATAGCGGTGGCGCACCACGAATTTCAGCGAGACGGCTACCCGAGGGACAACAGAAAATCTTACTCGTGCTGCGAGCAGCGGCGAACGTCTGATCCCCTCCTCCATAGACTCTCAGAGATTCTGGCTGCTGCAGATATGTACGATGCTCTGACTTCCGCGAGACCCTATAAAATACCTCTTGGCCCGGAAAAGGCCGAGGCGCTTATGCGAAATGAATTTCGAGGAGATCCAACCCTCATTGACATGCTATTTCAGAAGAAACTTCGCAGAGCCGCCTAGCGTTTCGTAAGGCTAGCTTCCAAATTCAAGTTCGAGAGTGTTCTTCAAATAGGCCAGATGCGGATGTACTACCTGGCTCTCGTAGAGCGAAAGCGGGCTGGAAGGAACCACGTGGTGCCGCAATTTCAGGAGTTTCTGGATGTGCTCAAAACAAGTGTTGTACCAAGCAAATGGGAGGAGCTCTACAATCGCAGACGAGTACGGCATGAAAAGCGATAGGCTCAATCCCGATCCGTGAGGTCCAATGAGAACATCTGAATCATAGGCGAGTCGAATCTGTTCACCTAGGGTGAGCTTTTCTGCTTGAATGACCTTTATTCCGTAAGGCTCCATAGCTTCGAGCACCTGCGCCTCGTTACGAACTGACCTCGTTCCCTCTCGTTGAATATAGAGACCACGCTTCGTTTTTGAAGAGCGCTTCGAAACACTCGGATCGAGCTTTAAACACGAGAGGAATTCATGCCGCACCTTCTCGAGGATCGGTAAGTTTTCAACGAGCCCTTGAAAATTGAGATTGTCAAAGAGAATACACCGAGAAAGGCGAATTCCCTTACCAGCGGGGTAAATGAATACTTTGTTGATATCGAACCCAAGTATTTCAAACGTATGCCGAATGAACGGGTGCGCACACGCTGGACACAGAAAAAAGCCGTCGTAGCCCATCTCTTTGAGGAAAACGAGCTTTGGCACCTGTTCGTTGATCCAGTGAAAGAAATTCCCGGACCATAGACCGCACATATGAACTATTGGGCCTTCAAAGCTCGGAATCTGGCCTGTGTTAAAGGAATACGGCCAAGAGATATGTTTGGAACGGAGACTCTGGACACGAATAGAGGTGAACGACTCCGCAAAGGTCAAACCTGATTCAGGATCCATAACGAAACCCTGGTATCCGCTCACCACAACATCGTGAATGACAGAAAATCCAAAGGAATATTCCTCTCCATCCCGCTTCAGGTTTGTAAGAGCACGCCGCACTCCGCGAGAGGGGTTTACCGCGAGAAATTGGGTACAATTTCCCAACGCATTGACGACTTCCCTTCCATCAATCACACATCGATGCGCTGCCATCTTCAGTTGGTTGGTGATTTCGCGCGCAGCTTCAAGTGTCGGATCAAGCTGCAGGGCCTTTTCGAGGGTGTCCCACGCCGCCTCAAGGCGATTTGCGCGATCCCCGTCAGCGACTCTGTCCGAACTCGCTCCCATAAAGAGGGCGAGACCAGACATGAGCTTTGTTTCGCTCGTTGTGTACCCCTGAATTTCAAGTGCTTTTACGAACTCAAGACACCGCTCATAGTCCTTGCTCGTGAAGGCATGTTCTGCCTGATGAAGCATGAACTCTTGGACCTCTTGAATAACCATTTCAACCTTTTACCCAGCCCGGATGGGAAAAAATTACCACACACCAAAATCCCCACAATAAGTCAGCAAGAACCTCGCCAGCGGTATTTGGCTGATTTTCCACTCTTTCTTAACATCTGAAGCTCGGCAGACCTTTTGCAGCCCGGAACACTTTGGGCCACTTCCTCAAAGAACTCTCAACCCATAGAGAGAGAGAAAGTTCGACTCTTCGTTAAACCCAATCTCCCTGTTACTATCTCCTCGTAGTCGTCAATGAGAGAGTGTGGAGATGTTACAACACGGCAGTGATGCGCCTGATACTCAAGAAGGGCTAGAAGGGAGTTCGCTTAGTGAACTCAGCTGCGGTGAGACTTCTCGAACCGTCGCCTCTTCTCAACGAATCAACGATGTACTCGCCCACGGTTCACCTCAAGAAAAACTGAACGCTACGACGGAGGTGGTTATTGCACTTACCGGTTCGCGAGATGAGCGTTTCGCCACTTTAGATAACTGGCCCGATCTTGCTGAGTCACTCCTTTCTCTTGCTGATGTTGGGCCACTTCGCTTTGATACGCTTGAGTCTAGCCTTCAACGGGCTTCTCTCGACGCTCTCGGGAAACTCGGAGCGGCCATCCGCCGCGCCGAAAGGTACGAGCCAGAGTCAGAGATCATCCGAGAACGTGTTCACAGCGCTCTTTCTTGTCTCGGCATGAAGCCAAACCTGTCAGAAAGCATGAAAAGGGCGTCCGAAGAGGCCGCCTGCGAGTGGGGATCCCGAAAGTCCCTGTAGGTCCTTGAGCAGCTATCCACTCAGAACGGCGCAGCCCCACTAGTGCACCAGCTTTTCGTCGAAATATCCCGGCAAAAGGGGTACTTCTTGAACTTCTCTGCAACACCAGCCCTTACCGAATCATAACGGGGAGGAGGGGAATTTCTGGGAGTACGCCGTGAAAAAATACTGGCCCGTCGCCCTTTTGTTGGGCATAGCTTGCGCCGTTGTCTTTGCTTCTTCAGCCTTGGCCCAAAGCGATCATTGCCTCGTCAATCCTATGAGAGTTCATTTCGACTCTCTCGAGCAGCTTCGACTGGGTGCCGAAGGAAGAGGCGATGACATCTTCCGCCGAGTGATCCAGTTTCTCATCGATGTTCACATCAAGATCTGGAAATTTATGCTCTCGATCTTTTGTCACGTTGTGCAAGCTCTCGGCTTTCACTGTTAGCAGTTTTCCCGCCAGAATACTCGAATGGCCGGGCAGCACTCTGACGCGAGAAATCCTGAGCCGCGGAGGTCATTCCTCTAACCACCTGCTAGTGCCCCATGTTGAGCCGCGTTTCTTTGTGCATCCCCGCGGCTCCACGCACGCGAGGCTTATCGCATGACCTCAGAGAGGTACTTACAGGTCGAAGGGTACTCTTTGACTGAAACCCCAAAGTTTCGCTCAAGATCTCCATTGAGATCATTGATAGTAGAATCAAGCTCCTTCTGAAAGGACCCATCCTCGGTCGATTCCTCACCCGAGCCACCGTCCTCATGAATAAGCTGTTCTACCATGGGAGTGAGACACATCCATCCACTCGGCTCTGGTACCCAATCATCACAATTTGGTGCAACACTCGTGAGGCATGAGCGAATCTCGTCTTCTGCATCACGTAACTGATCACAGTTTGCCTCGGGATCACCAAAAGGAGTGTGTGGGAGGCCCCAGTCTTCCCAATCAATGTAGCCAGGCCAATCCTCGATTCCATCCTCAATCGCTTTACAGGTGTCCTCCATAGAGGTGCAAAAGAAACGTGAACAAGAGTTACAGGAGTTGAGAGGCGGATCGAGCGCAAATACGCAATCTCCATCGTTTCTCAATCCCCACGCCGTAATTCCTCCCATCGAATGCCCAATAATTAGAACCTTGCCGCACGGATTGGCCTCTTTCCAATCCTTTATCATCTCTCGGATCTGGTCGAGCATCTTCGGTTTCAGAGGATGCGCCCCACACGCCTGTAAGAATCCGTGAAACGGATCTATCGGAATGTGCTCCCCGCCACCGGGAAACGGCAGGTCAATCCACCCTGGGAGGTTATGGAAGGGACTATCGAAATCCGCATTGACCCCGTTAAGCGTTATCACGAGGAGCGGCGGACAATCTGGACACGGGGTTGGAGTTGGCTCAGGAGTCGGCGTCGGTTCCGGAGTCGGAGTAACTGTCGGTGAAGGTGTCGGAGTAGGACCGCATGGATTACCTCCTGAGCCTTCTGTCGAGGAACTCCGAAGATACATCGACTCTCCAACCGTGTTGCCACACGGCTCAGAAACGAACTCATCTGCGTTCTCGTGAAATTCGGCTGAAAGAGCCGAACCTTTAAGGGGAAAACTAACGCACGATACAACGAGGCACGCGACAACGCCGCGCGCAAATACATCCAACCTATTCACACAACCACCCAATCGAAGATACTAGACCATCAGTTGCCCACTAGCGTCCCACCAGATCTTCGTGAAAAGTTATGTCGGCTAGTCTTGTGAGAGTGACCTAGCAGGCCCCATTACCGCGGTGGAAGTGCTCTCTGTTATCCTGGAATTTACCTTCAAATACAAAGAGTTACTGGCCTAGTTCTTTTCTATCTCGGAAGCCTTTCAAGCACTTCGTTGTGAACTCGTCCATTGGTTGCCACGAACCAACGTCCGCTTAGATCGGTCTGAGCGGTAAACACAAACGGCTCCCCTGCTTCATCAGTCACGGTTCCCCCAAGCGACGATATCAAGGCGCTCGGCGCAGCAAGATCCCACGGACCGAGGGTCCGAAGATAAAGTGCTACCCCTGCCAATTCACCCGTGATGAGCCGGCGAAAAGCTACGCCCGTATCAAGAAAACTCGTTGAAAAGCAGCGATCCTGTACTTCCAAATCACCTGCACGAAGATAGACCGAATCTCTCTCGAGGGTTTCAATCTCTGAAAGTTCGGGGTCAATCCCGTTCTGACTACACCTTACGGAGTTCGGCATATCTGTGAAGAAAAACCGATTGAGGGCCGGAAAATACATTACGCCAACGTCCGCGATCCCCTTTTCGCAGATACCAACCAACATTCCGAAGTCATCGCTGCCTTCGACAAACAGGGAGGTGCCATCGATCGGATCGACAAAGATTAAAGTCTGGGGTGTAGCGTTGCTGAGGTTCGGGACCTCCTCTTCTGAAACAATAATCGCTTCCGGATAAAGGTGCTGTAAGCCAGGGACAAGGATTCTACTACAAGCAATATCAGCCGCAGTCACAAGAGAGCCATCTTCCTTTAATTGCGAATGTAGTTCTTTTGGGTTCGAATTCTGGCCTGGCCAATACGAGAGCGCGACCTCTCCGGCTCTCTGCATTAACGCTATAACTGCTTCGGTTTTCGATTGCATTGGTTTTTCACCCCTGATTGGAGTATAGCGAGTAGAACAAAAAAGACATGAGGAGCACCACACGTCTTTCAAACACGGACATACCGATCATGGCCAAAAAACATTCACAGAAGTCGCTTCAGAAGGAAAATCTCACCTCGTTTCAAAAGAGGTGTTATGCACTCTTGCTCCAAATTCCAAAAGGAAAAGTTACCAGCTACGGTGAGTTGGCGAGAGCACTTAAGACTCCGGGCTTTAGAGCAGTAGGACGTTGCGTCGGCGCTAATCCATTTGCCCCGGAGATTCCGTGTCACCGGGTTGTACGGAGCGATGGAAACCTCGGTGGTTATTCTGGAGGCCTCTCTAAAAAGCGTGCTCTGCTCAAACAAGAGGGCATTGAAATTCAAAGCGGCAAAGTGTCCGACTTCAGGGAGCATTTTCATTCGTTTCGGTAATCATTTACCGAGGAGATGGATGCTTGTAACCTGCTCGTCCTCGCTGAAGCGAGAGCGAGAAAGGGCATATACGCTGGCTCCGGATCGTAAAAATATTCAATAATTGCAAGTGCTTAACTAAACATGTTCTCTTTGCCAGAGAGGCCCGAACGGCAAACCTAAAAGCCCACGTATGGCGCCAACGAGATAAATCGAACCTATCAATACAAGAGGCTTCGAAGAGTCTGACCCTTCAATCTCGTCAGTGATGAATCGTGAATAATCTCTTCCGAAAGCTCGAAAACTTACTCCATTTCCCGTTAGCCACGACTGCAGCTCGTTCTGAGGGAGCGACCGCGAAGAGTCGGGCTCAAGGAGAAGAAAGTCTCTCGAGAGTTCTAAGAGTTCCCCCAGCATTTCGCGCCATTGCTTTGTCTCGAGAACTCCAAAAGCAATCGTCGGTTCACTTTCGAGCACACTTCCCAAGGCTCGACACGATTTTCGAATGCCATCGATGTTGTGCGCACACTCAAAAGTTATGGGTCTTGAAAACCCCCTCACCTCTTCCATTCTTCCCGGCCAAACGACAGAGGCAAAGCCTCTCTCAATAGCTGGTTCAGAGACCCCCAATCCCCTGAGGCAGCTTCTCGCAAGACCGCTATTTAGCGCTTGGTATTCTCCCCGCAATTGAGACGAGAAAAGATCCTTAGGTGAAAAGAAAGACACATTCCTCGCTTGCCTTTTTTGTGCCTCTGCTTCTATCAAATCACGAATCTCACGCCTTACTTGCCCCACGAACACGCTGGTACCGGGCTTAATTATCCCGCATTTATCTCGAGCGATGGCTTCCTCCGTATTTCCCAAAACGTTCTCGTGATCCAGGGAAATTGAAGTGATGACAGCTAACTCGGGGCATTTAATAACATTTGTCGCATCCAAAGTTCCTCCAAGGCCCACTTCAATCACTCCGAAATCTACCTGTTCCATCCAAAAGCTCTGAAAGCCAACAATCGTACACGCTTCAAAAAAGCTGAGATCAAAGAACGATTCGCCGATTTTCTCTACGATGCTCTCTAGTACCGCCTCCAGTTGAGCATCTGAAAGCGGTGTCCCATCGATACAAAACCTCTCATTCATTGTCGAAAGATGCGGTGAGGTAAAAAGGCCTACTTTAAAACCGGCGGAGCCGAGTCCAGCAGCGATCATAGCTGCAGTAGATCCCTTTCCGTTCGTTCCAGTAACGTGAATGGTCCTAAACCCTTCCTGAGGATCCCCCAAGTTCTCGGCAGCAAGACGTATGGAATCTATCGTATATCCCTTCCCGCCCTGCCATTGCTTGAGCGATTTGAGCCGTGTCAAAAGTGGATTTTGATCCAAGTGAACTTCCCTGTCCCACCGTGGGACACTAAAAGAATTACTTCAAAACTCGATAACAACAGGAATTTAAGAATCGCAAATACTGTCCCACGGTGGGACGCAAACTACGAAACGAGCTTTCGAAATAGCTCCTGGAGGTCTTCATCAGAGTAAAAATCGATCGATACCTTGCCTGCCGAAGCATTCTGGCCATTCCGAATAAGCCTCACTTTCAAGCCCACAGCTTCCTGTATCTCCTCAACCAGGCGTCGATCTTCCGGTGAAAGGGAAATTACTTTCTTTGAGTTTTCCTTGTTTAATTCAGAATCGAGATCCCGCTTTATTTGACTCCGCGTGAGCGTATCGAGATCCTTCAGATAGCTCTCTCTAATTTCCTGATCTTCAATTTTCGCTAGCAAGAGGACCTTTGACTCAGCCGCCCCCTGGCGAAGCGCGTTCAGTAAATCATCAGGGAGATCGAGAATATCAAGGCTCCGTTGAACCATGCTTTTGGACACACCGAGCTTCTCAGCCACCTGCCGCACACTGAGTTCATATGTCTCTTTAAGAGCGCCGATCGCATGCGCCCTCTCCAAAGGGGTGAGATCTGCTCTCTGCAGATTTTCAACCAACTGAACTGCAAGCGTTCGCTCCCCAGTACTATCGTCATCTCTACTGATAATAACTGGAACACTTTTCAGCCCAGCAAGGGCGCTTGCTCTCAATCGCCGCTCCCCAGCGACAAGTTGAAACCTATTCTCAGTGTGGGGTCGAACAATCAGCGGGCTCAAAACTCCATAGGTTTTAATTGACTCAGCAAGTTCCTGGAGCTTTTCCTGATCAAAGTGAACTCTCGGCTGGTTCGGATCTCGAACAATAGAATCGAGAGCGAGCTCTCTGTAAGGAATAGAGCTTCTTCCCCTTTCATCAAGCTTTGGGCCTGAGAGAAGCGGGTTATTCGCCAACACAAGCTTTCTTTTTGCCATTCAGTACCTCATCACAAAGAGCAAGATAATCTTCAGCACCGGGCGATTTATCAGCATACTCAAAGATACTCTGTCCCTGCGCTGGAGCTTCCGCCAGAGAAACGTTTTGCCGAATGACGGTGTCAAAGACGAGGTCTCCAAAATAGGCTCGAATCGTGTCAGCGACCGCTCGCGCTAACCTCTTCCGGCTATCGTGCATACAGATAAGCACACCGCCCACGCCAAGATTTGTGTTATAGACCTCTCTCACCTGATCGATGGTATCGAGGAGCTGACGAACCCCGTGCAGGGCAAGATATTCGCTTTGGACCGGAACTATGACTTCCTGAACAGCGGCGAGGGCGTTCAGCGACAGCAGGCCAAGGGCAGGAGGACAATCTATAATGACAAAGTCATAGTCGTTCTTAACCGATTCGAGGGCTCGTCGAAGAATCAACTCTCGCCCAACAACACCCCCAAGTTCGAGATCAGCAGCACTTAGTAGAAGGCTGGAAGTTACGACATCTAGGAAATCAGTTCGCTTCTGTATAACTTCCCTCAACCCCTGATGGCCCTTGAGAACATCGTAGATCGTTCCTACCTCTTCAACTTCTCTCTCGGGTTCTGCTGGTGAAGATACTTCACCCTCAAAATCATCTTCGTGAGGATTAAGGCCAAAATGGGTCGAAAGGTTGGCCTGTGCATCAATATCTATTACGAGAACCTTCTTCCCTTTAGCAGCCAGAGCTGCCGAAAGGTTTACAGAGGTAGTAGTCTTTCCCACTCCTCCTTTCTGGTTCACAACACCTATAATTCTTGCCAAGTCTGAGACTCCGAAGGTTGTACGATACACCGATCCAATAACGTGAACTGATATAATCCATCACAGAAAGAATTACCAGAAAGAAGGAATCCCTAAGCCAAATTGCTCAAAAAGCGCGACCATTTGGTATCGTGAACTGAAGTAAAGGAAAACGGTCGAAAAACTTATCTCGTCTCACGTGACCGAAAACTACCGTATCGGGTTTCAGAGAAACTCAGTATCGGGAAATCACCGTAACGATCCTCGTGAGCTGACCTAACGACCGTCGTGAATCAGGGGGCAAAATTCACTCGTTTGAGATAAGAACTATCGTGAAGTGACCGAAGAAAAGTCGTGAATTGAGAAAAAAATATCACCCTAGAGTATTAATATTCTTTACTTTTTTTGCTGCTTACTTTAAAACATCTAAACTAATAACTCTTGTAGAAATACTACCGTATGTTAGTTCTCTCTTTAATGAGGATTTGTTTTTCTTCATTGAGCTCGTTGAGTAAACAAACATGATTTCGAAAACTGTCCCTTCAGAAGTGGGTGCCTCACGAACGCACTGATTTGTAGCGGGACGTACTTTAGAGATTACTACTAGCACAGAAGGCACCACGATAGGCAGCCACGTTGACTGAAGAGATTCGATGACAGAGCAGCGAACAGAGGGACAATCGCAGAGTGAATCCGAGGTGACCCCTTCGAGGTTTTCGCTCTCCGTCCTTCCAAAGGGGCGATCGTACCCGG
>JAGRAO010000048.1 GCA_020434565.1 Bdellovibrionales bacterium | reverse complement strand
CCCTCCGTCTCGATCATTCCGGGATGAATGGCATTAACCCGAATTCCTCGAGGCCCCAGCTCAGCTCCAAGCGATCGAGTAATGGCATCGACTGCCGCTTTTGTTGCGGAGTAGACAGAGCCTGTCGGTATGGCAAGTTTCGCAGCAACTGATCCGGTATTGACGATACTTCCTCCACGATCTCCAAATGCTTTGACCGCTTCTTGTGTGGCAAGGAGGAGTCCGAGAACATTGAGGTTAAATTGGTGATGAAAATGCTGTGGTGTTATCTCTTCGAGTGGTTTGAATTCATAGACTCCAGCGTTGTTCACGAGGATATCGAGCTTTCCAAATGCTTTTTCGGTCTCTGAGAAGAGCCTTCGAATCTCATCGTGATTTGAAATATCAGCTTGAAGAGCGACTGCCTTTCCGCCGTTCTTCTGAATATGCTCAACGACGGCATCGGCACCAGACTTACTTGAGGAGTAGTTCACCACGACCGAAGCTCCTTGCGCAGCAAGCTCCTTTGCAATTCCAGCACCGATGCCCTTTGAAGCGCCCGTTACAATCGCTACTTTTCCCTCCAGTTTTCGCTGTGTGTGGCTCATAGTTTTTCCTTTTCAATGAATTCTGTATGCGTTAAACTAGTTTCAAAATGAAACTATAGCGAAGGTAGGATTTTTGGTTTCATAATGCAACTAGTTTTTAAGAGAAACTCATTAGTATTTTATAACTATTTGATTAAAATGAAAAAAAAGTGCTTATCGGACTCTCACTGCCCAATTGCTCGAGCCTATGACGCCATAGGGGACTGGTGGTCACTCCTGATTCTCTCGACCATTCTCCTCGCGGGGGCGAGGCGCTTTGGTGAAATTCAGCAAACGCTCGGGATGGCGAGAAACATCTTGTCTTCTCGGCTCTCGAAACTGGTCAAAAATGGGATCTTAATCAAAGTCCCAGCCTCTGATGGGACAAACTATTTCGAATATGCAGCCACGGAGATGGGAGAGGATCTGCTTCCAGCGCTTGTCGCCCTGCGACAGTGGGGAGAGCGTTACTTTTTTGATTCAAACCAGTGCAGGAGTGCGTTGGTTTCTCGTGAGAAGGGAGAGCTGATTCGCCCTGTCACCGTTTGCAGCAAAGCGGGAAGGGAACTCAGGGTGTCTGATCTAAAGGTTATCGAGCGAGATTCTTAAATGTTGCAACATCCTCTCGCTGTGCGGGACAAGAAGGTTTCTTCTCAGAGAATCTTGAAAGAACAATCTTTTCTCTCTCGGCTTGAGAGAGAGGTTCTCGAGCAAAGGTTTCAAGTGAGCTGAAAGTTTTCTTTCATTGCGCTCTTTTTTTATTCAGTGCCGAGCAAAAGATTGGCACCGTCAAGCGATACTTTAAAGTCTTTAAGATTTCTCTCATGAAAAGAGTCTACAATCCACCGAGCCCTTACATTCCCTACAATGTCGAGTGGGTTGAAGAACCCCCCGAAGTAGCTCTCACCGTTTATGAAGAGAAAGTGGGTTCGATCGTTACGAAAAACGAGAGCCCGGACGTGCCCTTTCGTTTCGGCATCAATCCGTATCGTGGGTGTTTTCATGGGTGCATCTATTGTTATGCCCGACCGACGCATCAATACATTGATTTTGGAGCGGGGACAGACTTTGAGCGAAAACTGGTTGTGAAAATGAACGCAGCGGAACGACTTCGCGAACATTTTCTCAAGAGATCGTGGAAGGGAGAAACGGTCGTATTCTCAGGGGTCACTGATTGCTATCAACCTCTCGAAGCTTGCTACGGCATTACCCGCCAGTGTCTTGAAGTGTGTCTCGAGTTTCGGAATCCAGTAGCAATCATTACCAAGGCAGCCCTGATACAACGGGATCGGGATCTTCTCTGTGAACTCCGCGAAAAAGCAAACGCGAGAGTTTTTATCAGTATTCCTTTTATCGATAAGCAGATGGCTCGAAAAGTTGAACCGTACGCTCCAAGTCCAGAAGCTCGTCTTCGGACCGTTGCGGCTCTCGCGGAGGTCGGAATTCCCGTTGGCGTTTCTCTTGCCCCGACAATTCCTGGACTGAACGACTCGCAGATACCTCAAGTGCTTGAACGCGCGTACGAAGCTGGCGCTCGCAGGGCGTTCATGACCTTGCTAAGGCTTCCAGCCGAGGTAAAGGAGGTATTCCTTAGCGGAATAGAGGAGAAATTTCCAACCCGTTCTCAAAAGATTCTTCACCAGATAGGTGAACTGAGAGGAGGAAAGCTCAATCAGAGTGAGTTTGGGAATCGGATGCGGGGTTCGGGGAGCCGTTGGGAAGCGCTCGAGTGGTTATTTGATAGTACCTGTAAACGGTTGGGTATGAACGTGGGTGAAGCCGATCAAGAAGAGCAAACAAAAACATTTCGTCGTCCGTCTCGCCAAATGTCGCTTCTCGAATTGTGACAGCGAGCGAGTCTCAATTTCTGAGACTGATCACGAGTGTTGTTCGATGTCTATTGTCTCCTGTTTTCGGTCAAAGATTAGCGCAGTTTTTCTCAAGAGTTGAATCAATCTTTTCATCCTCAACCGTTCCCTGTCTCATTGTTGTCGTTTCAGCTTTGTTAAGGGTCTTCTCTTTGATCTGGACACAAACTTCACTTCGGTGTTCACATGCGCCCGTGATGCGACGTGAGTCGCGCCGGTATTTTCAAGATCGGTTCTCGATGCAGGTTTCCGTACCCGTTTGGTAAAAGCAGCTGTTTCACCAATCACCTGTAAGGAGGTCTTGTGAACTCTCAAAGTCGGATAGCTCCGCTTTCTTCCATCATGCTATTTTTTTTAGTTCTTATCGCCACAGGTCCCCAAACCGCAAGAGCTGGGCTTATCGGATGTCAGTCTGTTCCTAGCGCCGGAGATTACCTTGATTGTGGTATTAACGGCCCGTTTGGTCCGGGAGGTCCTGATAGTCTCGAGTGTCGCCCCTACTGCAATGCCCTTCGCGAATGCCTGAACGATCCTCCAGTAGGGGGGTGTGGTTCAGAATCGCAAGCGTTAGAGGCGTGTGCTCCCGGTGTTCATGATCGTCGATATCCAACTCATGCCCCTCTTATCCCGCCACCACCCGCTCCAATTCCAACAACGACTACTCCAAGTGGTGGAACGATCGGATTTCTCCCGGGAGTGGGGTGCATCGTAGAGCCTGCCGAAGAAGAGCGCGCTCTTTCGAAAGAATCACTGTCCAGCAGAGGCAACGTGAATACGCAGTACCGTACGACAGGTGAATGGGTGAACTGTCCGAGTGATGTGGTGATCGCTTACGTTGCTGCGTATTCCGATGCTGGACCTGCGGTGATTGAAGCATCAGCAGAGCGATTTATCGTCGATTCAGCGCAACTTTCGCTCTCTGATGATTTTTACACGGATCTGGGAGCGAGTTATGAGGATGTTCAAGCTATTGGGAACGCGGTCGCCAGTGCTTACGGTGTGACCGTCCGCCAAGAAGTTCTTGATAATATGAACACCCTTCAAGACATGGCGAATTGCGTAAAGTCGGCCATGAAAAACAGTAGCCGATGATCGTAGAGGAGCTGGAGGGGAGTTCCCTCTCCAGCTCGCTGAGTTCTCTTCCCTTCTGAAATAGTTTGCGATACTGGTGATTCTCTCCTTCTCTCGTCTCCCGAGAAGTCCGCAAGACGAGATATTCTTCGCTTTCCCGGTATGGTATTTTTGTGAGCGCCAAAAATTTTCCCTCTCGAACGATTTTTGTATGAGAGACTTCGCACGAACTTCTCATCCTCAACCTGGAAAAGATGATTTTCCTGAAACTCAAACCGTCTTGGGAGAGATCGAATCTCTAGAAAAACCACCTCGTTTAAATCCCTTTGTGCGTCGCGCAACAGTCTCAATCTCGATCGGTGCGATTGCCATTGGTGCTGTACGATATGAGCAGAATCAATTTGACGTTGCGTCGGATGCAGTCTACGGTTCGCTCGATAATCCTCGCTTCGCTCCTTCGCCTGATGTTGCTCGTCAATTGGCTCCGTACACGACTTTTGCTGAGAACATGACATCGTATCGAGATGCGTTGTTGGCAATACGTGCTGGCAAAAAAGGAGAAACTCCTCTCTCGTTTTTCAACGTTGGACAGAATCTTATTACTGAGCTCCCTTCTGAGTATTCGCCAGAATCTGCGCGAGAATTCGGAAGACTCTTAAGCGAAAGGTTGCTCGGCCAGCCCCTTCCAGGGCAGGTGACTCTTGTCATCGGTGAAGTCGGTGGCCATGAAATAGGAGGATTTGCGAATAGTTGGAACGATACCGCCACCGCTGAGTACTGTCAGGTTTTTAAAGGTGCAGATACAAACTTTTTTGAAACGACAGGAACGCTTGTCCATGAAGTCGGACATCTCATCTTTCGCTTTAGCGAAAAGCAATTTGTCAGTATTTCTCCGTGGGAAGGTGCGCAGTACGAGTCTCGAGTGAGAGAAGAAGCTGCAGCAACGCTCTTTCGGGTAATGGCTGCTCATCAAGTCAGCGATTCACAAGCGCGCTTCGCTCTTGCCGGTAATGTCGACACACATATCGAAAACTTCTTGGTGGGGAGGATCGACTATGGCCTCAATGAAGGGTGTGCGCTGAGTGATGCAGCGCTCACTGCGAGTAATGGAGATTTCCTTCATGCGTGGTCAATGATTACTACGCCAGGGGAGCTAGACCCAATTCTTTATGATATAATTGAGCACAACCGAGCGCTTTTTGCGGAAGTTCAAATTCTGGAGTCGCAAGTTGCTCAAAGAGGTGCGCCGTAATCCCATACCTTTCGGGAAAGAGCCTCTCAAAGTAGGAAACGAGGCCCATGGAATTCAGAGGTTACCTCGGTTCCATCATCTTATTGCTCAGGTTAGTGTCATTTCTTGAGCTTTTGATGACGGCAAAAACGAGCTTGGTGAGGCCATTAACGACACCTCTCGTCAAAGATTTCAAAACAGACTAGTTTTTGAAGTTCCTGAGTTCAGTCAGTTCATCGGGGAGGGCCCTGAGGCGTTCCTTTGAGAAGGTAAGGTATGTTTTTCGGTGAGTGGAAACGAGTCGTCTCTTCAGAGTTTCACCGCTACGATAGGACGAAGTTTGTCAAGGATCTTATGGCTGGGGCCGCTACCGCAGCGGTCGCTCTCCCGCTTGCGCTAGCATTCGGAGTAGCGTCTGGCGCCGATGCTGCAGCTGGGCTCGTCACAGCCATAATTGCTGGAATACTTATCGGAGGTTTTGGCGGTACCCACTATCAGATCTCTGGACCGACAGGAGCAATGTCAGCCGTACTGATTGTTCTCGTGACCCGCTATGGGATCGAAGCGGTATGGCTCTCGGGAATCCTGGCCGGGATACTGATTTTTTGTGCTGGAGCGTTTCGACTTGGGAGAATCGTAGCACTCATCCCAAGCCCGGTTATCACCGGATTTACTAGTGGCATAGCTGTTATAATTGCCCTGGGGCAGATTGATAATCTGATGGGAAGCCAGCGTCCCCCGGCGGCTTCGGTACTCCTTCAGCTCAAGAACTACTTCGACACCGGAGTCGAGTACCAAGCAAGTGCGGTTGCAGTTGGGCTTGGTGTTATTTCCCTTATGGTGCTCTGGCCTCGATTGCCACGAGTGAAGGTTATTCCAGGCTCTCTTGTCGCCATCATTCTCTCTACTTTGTGTGTGTCCCTTTTTCATCTCGATATTCCGGCAATTGGCTCTATTCCTCGAACCGTTTTCCTCGAGAAGAGGTTTTCGTTTGATATGATTACTCAGGAGACTCTCGGGAATCTCATGATCCCTGCGGTCTCTATAGCTCTTCTCGGCTCTATCGAGAGTCTTCTCTCGGCTGCAGTTGGAGGCTCAATGACTGGAGTGAGACCAGTAAACAACCTTGAGCTCATGGCCCAGGGGATAGGAAATATATGTATCCCCTTTTTTGGAGGTGTTCCGGCTACGGCAGCAATCGCTCGCACAAGTGTAGCGATCCGCAGTGGCGCTGTAACAAGACTTACCTCGATTCTCCATGGGCTGCTCTTACTTTTGACAGCTCTCGTCTTTGCTCCTTTTCTTGAGAACGTACCGCTGAGTGCCCTAGCAGGAGTGCTGGTCGTAACCGCTTATCGGATGAATGAATGGCACGCAATTCGCTTCCTCTTCGCTCGAAAGCTTCGCCACGGAATAGTGATTTTTTTCGTTACTCTGTTTGCGACGGTTCTCCTTGACCTCACCCAAGCGATACTTTTAGGGGTCGTCTTGAGCAGTATGATATTTATGGTGCAGGTGAGTGAACTTCAGATATCGAGGAGTCTCGTTGACTGGAAGCGACTCGATACCGATCCGGCACTCAAGACGCAAAAGAATGTAGCGGTCTATTATCTTGGTGGGCCTCTCTTTTTTGCAGCAGTTTGGCGACTCATAGAAGCACTTGAAGGAAATGATGCTCCGAGCGATACCGTGATCTTTTCAATGAGAGGTGTGCCAATTATTGATGCTACCGGTATTGAAACCCTTCGAAAGCTCTTTTATCGGCAGCAAAGCGGCGGAGGTCGACTGATCCTGACTGGGCTTGACCCAAGAGTCGAATCGCAGATGAAACAGAGTGGACTCTTTGACGAGTTTGGGGCGGACAACATCTTTTGGAGCGCTGATCGAGCGATTGTGCATCTCGGAGCGCAACTCAAGGATGCAGAGATTGAACCTGCTGAACGACTCTTTGGGGGTGATTCAGAGATGCTGGAAGTGGAATCGCTCATCTCCAGTCCACATCGAGAAAGGGCCGACCGAGGTACCGAGGAACTCTAGCAGCGTTCAGCCGATAAGAGGTTGAGATGAAAGCTCTCCTTTTCCCATTTTATTCCCGCAATCTTGGCAATGCTCTCTCAAGTAGTTTTGCACGTGTTTGATTTGGAGATGAAAACCATTTAAGACTCGTCTATGCAGTTTCACGAACATTCTCCCTCTGAAAAGAAGGGCCTCTTTCGCTTCCTTCCGAGCGCTGTCCAAGGCGCATTTGACCGAATGCGAGGTTCAGAAAGGGGAGCGGAGGAGAGAAAACTCTCTCAAAAGGGAGAAGCCGTAGAGCAAGAGCTTGAGGAACTTGAGCGGATTGCTGCGCAAATGTCTGATCCGCTGGTGCGTGCAAAGTTAAAAGGCGAAGAGCGGTCAGTTCGTTCGTTTCTCCAGGGGCACCTCACGGCAGTCAATCTATCGATGGAACCGGTAAATTTTTACGATGCAAAAGAACCGGAGAATCCGTGGCGGATGGCGACACCATCATTTCGGGGAACGGTGGTTCGGGCCGATCACCTGATTGCCGTCCAATCCGTTGTCGATTCTCTCGATGATATTACCTTGCGCTTTCTTCGGGCGGCTTCTATCAGAGGCCGACTTCTTTTTGCTTTTGTTTCAAATGATCGGGGGCTAGCGCTTGAGGAGTTTGGGGCTTTTCACGATACCCTAAAGATTCGATCAGGTATTGATTCGTCCGAAGCGAAACTTTTGAAGCTGTATCGTGGGAAAAGGCGTGATGTTGTTACTCCTAAATTTGCGATCAAGATCAATATGGCGTCAAAAGAACTGGAGAATATCGACACCCAAGACTCTTCTCCTGTTCTTCTGGTGAATCTCGGAGTCGATACGTTGTACTACTTGAGAGTATTCTCGGAGACGACTCAAGATAGATCGATCGATAGTCCATTTGTTGGAGAAGTGCCGAAAGATGCGGAAACGTTTCGAGGAGAGCTCCGTATGGCTCTTAGTAGATTTTTAGAGAGAGAAGATACCTATTACAATCGGCTTTCGAAGATGGCGGAAGAGAGCGGCACGATCGTGACATTTCTCCCATCAAACCCTGAGTTTCGAGCGATCGCCCTTGAAAGTTTTGAACATGTGTTAAAGCTTACCAAATTGGACTTCTCAAGGTGTCGAGGTGTCTCTTGCTTCTATCCTGAGGATGGGAGTTCGACTTAGGGTATTCAAAATTACTGTCGGCTATTGTTTTATCCTACGGGAGACAGCCGGCCATTTTGAGGCTAGGCAGTAACTTTCTGTTTTTCCCAGTGAGTTTGGGCTAGAGTTTTGGACGTTCTTCCAGAGGAGGGGGGATGCTACAAAACCGAAATAAAATTGTTCTTCGAGCTCTCTTTGCTTTCCTTGGTCTGCTGATGCTTCCGGAATTCTGTTTTGCGTCAGGTTGGAAACTTCTCTCTGGCAAGAACCTCGTAAACACTGTTGAGTTGACCCTGGTCCGAGATTCAAGCGAAACACTCCATGTGGTTTGGGCGACTCGAAACGGTGATGACCACCAAATGTTCTATCGGACAGTGAACGGCGACGGGATTATCGAATCTGATATCGAAGTTCTGCTGAGTGATTGGACATCACTCAATAATCCAGAAGTAATCACTGATTCTCAAGATAATCTTACTGTATACTTTAGTGGTCTTGGTCCCGCGGCGCCATTTTCTTCCGGCAACCTCTACTCTCTCTCAAGATCAGCTTCAACAGAGAGTTGGACTCTCAATTCCGCAGTGCTCTCAGAGAGTGAGTATGTGTATGCAAGCTCTCACGTTAGTGCAATAGCGGACGGAGATGGCGATCCCTTTGCGTCTTGGAATCAAGTTCCCGGGACCTTTTTCGTTCGGATAGGCGATCCTGACGAGCTTATCGAGTCAGACTCCTGTTGCTACTATCATTCTCAATTGGCGAGGGATGCCGTGAGTGGCGAGGTGTCAATTGCCTGGTATAGTAATGTGTCAGGCGCTCATGGACTCTACTCTGCTTCGATTTCTCCGACACTCGGGAGTGCGACCCTTGTTGCAGGTTCTGTGACAAATGATCAGTCTCTTGATCCAAGCCACCGGCTTGGTTTCATTGGTCGTGCCGGTGGAGCTGGAACCTTTCTTGCGTATTGCTCAGGATACCCTACCTGTAAACAGATTCGCCTCTGGAATCACGTTACGGAAAGCTCAAAGGTAGTTGCGCATTCTGGGGGAGCCCGAGATATCACATTAGCTGCGGATCCAAACGATTCGCTCTGGATCGGCTGGACCAAAGGGGCTCAAATTTATATAGCAAACACAAACAAAAATGTTACGCGAGTAAAGAAAAAGGCTCACATTCGAATTCCTCGGGGCGTCGAAAAAAGCGAGGTTTGGAATCTCTACCTGAACAAGGGAGCCTCAGGCCTCGATGTTCTGCTCGTGGCCGGGCAATCGGGCTCTGCTGGGGCGTATCACAGCCGGTACTCAAATAACGCGCTTCGGCGTTTATTTAGAAAGAGAAAGTAGCGTTAACAGGTGAATGCCAGTGCCTACTACAAACACTTCGAATTCTCTTGTTTGGAGTCTTTTCGTGACTCTGGGAGTCTTATCTTTGGGACTCGTCGTTCTTGAAGTAATTGGAGGACTTCTCCTCTGTAGTGCCAAGATATCTCCACTTTGGTTCGTGATGACAAGCATGCTGTTCTTCATGCTTTTGAGGGATCCATTTTTCTTAGTGTGCTCTCTGTTCCTCGTTCTCCTGCTCTTCGGAGGAGTTTTTCTCTTGGAGCGAAAGACTACCTTTTCACGTCTTCAGCTAGTATCTGTCGTGGTCTTGCTCATTTCTCTCTGCGCTGCGTCTCTTCCACTACTCTTACTCACCTTTCATGGAGTAACACGCTCAAGTTGTGGATTCTCTGTTGGCCTCTAGGAAGCCGATGTTAAGGCTCTTGCGACGAAAGAACCGGTACAATCTCCCCGTCGGAGCACAGAAGGTATTCTTGGTTTCCCATTCGCATAGTGCCTTTGTCGCAAGCTCGAGAATTTCGTCCAGTGCTTGGTATGGCCGCTCGAGGCTTATACGTCGGATCTTGAAAAGGGTCTGGTTGCTCAGGACACCCGAGCAGGGTGAGCCGCGAAGTTCGACTCACCGTCGCGAGCATAAGAGCATCCTGTTTCGTCACTTCAAGTGCTGCCGTGTTTCGAAGGAGTCTCTTCGGTGCTCGTGGATCGTCATTTGAGGGGCGGGAGTCGCCACCAAGAGAGAGAACTCGCGCGCGCTGTACAAGGACCTTCCCCTCTATACCCCCAATGTTTGAGATCTCGACCACATCTACAAGGGAGCCGGGACCAATGTGCAAGTCGAGTGCATCTGTTGCTTCAAGTTGGATCGCTATCTTTCGCATGCCAATCTCTGGGAGTGGTTCACCATACAGTCGTTCACGAGTGAGTGCTGACCTCTGAATGAGCTCTCCGGCTCGTATAGGGTGCTTCGCATACATTCCTTCAAGCTCCGACGGGTCTCGCACCACTCCTGTTGGAAGAGAGTCCCGTTGCCAATAGGCGTATCGAACCCTCGCGGTTGAAAGTGAGCTCGTCGCGCGGGTGTCTCTCTCTAAAACTGGAACCTCGATGACGTCATATGAATGCGGAGAAGCGGTGAACTCAGTCGGCGCAGTCGCTTCAGCTTCTCCTTTAAACGCCATTACGCAGAGAAATATTACGCAGAGCGAGAATGCACATCCACCGGCTGCAAGCGCGAGCAGTCGATCACGTTGAGAAGAGAAACTTTTGAATCTTTTGTGAGGAATCATTAGCTCTCCTTATTTTCGATCTTTGTTCACTGGTATGAGTCCGTGAGAAGTGACGAGCCAGTCTTCGCCGTTCATCGAGAGCTTTCCCTGGTAATCGTCTTGCTTCTCTTTCACTGGACCAGTGAACCAGCGAGCTGTAATAGGTGGGATAACTGGTCCCGCTTGGGTGTCTTCTCCGTTTCGAAGGGTGAGGCTGAGCCTTCCGATATTCTCTGCGAAGCGAACCGCTCGAGCTTGCTCGGGATTCGTGAGAAGCGTTACTGAGGTTGGAATAGGTACCCCTTTTGTCGATTCGGACTGTGTCACCCGATCGACCGCAATAACCTTAATATTCTGGACCACCGTATCGAGTCGTGGTTGACCATTCTGTTTGTGAAAGAGGAGCAGGTCTACTTTAT
This sequence comes from Bdellovibrionales bacterium, assembly GCA_020434565.1. Taxonomy (GTDB): domain Bacteria; phylum Bdellovibrionota_C; class UBA2361; order UBA2361; family RFPC01; genus JAGRAO01. Next base: position 7,507 of record JAGRAO010000048.1, on the reverse strand, counting down.
CTCCTGGATATACCAGGCCCGTAACGCTTGAAATTCTATCAGCGTGAATCGACACGGCTTGCATTCCCAAAGGGATCTCTTGATCAAGACCGAAGGGTCGAGTCGGTCTCGTGGTGAGCTGGGCCGGAAAGAGTGGAAGAGAGCGGGGAATAAATGATTTAGCGTACATCCCACGGAGCTGCTCGAGATTCTTGAGGGCTCCAGGGGGAACGAGCGAATCGGGCCGTGTCTCTGTCCGAAAGAGCTTCTCTGAGAGGAGCTCACCTTCATTCAGGTCGCGAAGAGGAGTTATTACTTCTATAAGGTTTGCTTGTGGAGTTGAAAGAGATGCTACCGGGAGGACTTCTGCTTGTGGTGCAGCAGGTTTGAGGAGTTGATAGGTGGCAAAGAGGGTGCCTGAGATACTGACGAAAAAGCCCACTCCCGCAAAGAACAGAACCTGCTTCCGGCGCTTATCTTGGAGGAGCGCCGAATGAAATCCAAAATCTTGTCTCATAAAAAAACCTCTTCAAACGTATCAACCTTATGTCTTTACAGTACCTGAAACGGCCAAAAACATGTACGAAAAGCTTGGTAAATTTGAGGCCTTAGCTTTTTACAAGAGTTTTACGAAACTCACCCCCACAATCGGCTCGTAAACCTCATATTAGGAGAGTGGAGTTCCGATTCGAATCATGAGTATGGCGAAGATGAAAATTCTTTTGGTTGAAGATGAAGAGGCTATCCGGTCCGGCCTCACGGATCTCCTTGTGTATCACGGGTATCAGGTCGAATGCGCGCGTGACGGTGAAGAAGCGCTCAATAAGGCCCGTGAGCAGAATTATGAACTCGTAATCCTTGATATAATGTTGCCAAAAATTGATGGCTTTACGGTGTGCGAGACTTTGCGAAGGGAGAAGCCCTCAACTCCAATTATTATGCTCACGGCCAAGGATGCTGAAGAAGATGTCATTGCGGGACTTTCTCTGGGTGCGGATGACTACGTCACGAAACCTTTTTCTCTAAAGGAACTTCTTCTTCGAATCGAAGCGATCTTGCGCCGAGTATATCCCGATGTGGCTACCAGAGAGATAATTCTACTCGGTGCAGAGTTTGAGATCGATTTAAGTGCATGTGAAGTAAAGGATCTTTGCTCTCCTGAGAACGCAGTTGCAAAACTTACATTTCGGGAGGCTGACATATTGCGGTACCTCTATCGGCAGAAGCATCGAGCGGTGAGTCGAGACGAGCTTCTCATAGAGGTCTGGGGATATCGAAAGGAATCAGGGATCGAAACCCGGACGGTGGATATTCATATCGCTAAGCTACGACAGAAGATCGAGCGAGATACCCAGGCCCCCCAGTATCTCGTGACGATTCGCTCCAAAGGATATCAACTCCAGGGATTTCGTGAATCGGAATAGTCTTCTCTACAAGATCTTTCTCCCTGGGTCACTGCGAGACTTTTATTCCGCTCAGCGCAGGCTCGCGACCTTGTGCCTTCTCGTATTTGTGCTTCTCTCTGGAGCGCTGGGATTACTCTATATTGAGGTGGCAAAGACCCTCTCGGAAAAGGCAATTCAAGAAGCAACGCAGCAGGCACTGCGGTTAAATGATCGTCTCGACTATGAAATTGAAACGATCATTCGACCAGAGCGCGAACGACCTTCAACCGACTACCAATTCTTCCAACTCTCGACGAATTCGCTTCTCGAAAACCGTTATCTTTCGCTCTCACCCCTCTCCCGTCCACATGCCGAGGGAGCATTTCCCGGCCTAGTGGGATACTTTGAGCGCGACGTTGAAGGAGAGTTTCATTCGCCGCTTCTCCCTGAAGTCGATATCGATACACTCGAAGAACAGGGTCTTCTCAATCAAAGCGCAATTCCTCTCAGAAAGGCGATCTGGGACGCCGTGCTTCAGGCGGTGCAAGGACACACTTTTTCATTTAAGGAATCTGCAGGGATATTTTTTCGTGTTCCTGTGCCAACAACTCAAAATCTCAGCCGCAATTTTCGTCCAGAAGTCCCTTCTTTCGATGTTCCCATGAGTAGCATGCAGGGATCTCCACCCGTATCTTCCGAGGCGATGGTTGCAACGTACGCACTTGAGCATGACCTCTCTGCTGATGGGAGGCTCATCCTGTATCGTCAAGTCGTTGTTCCGGAAGGAAGAAAAGTTCAAGGACTCGTAGTAGAACCGGTTCCCTTTTTTGATGAGGTGCTCCGGGCTTCGTTTGCTGGCCTCGCTCTTGATGATCGCTATCTCGTGTCTATCTCTCGAAACGGCAAGCAATTTCTCTCTCATCCAGAAGGAGAGGCGAGCGGGTACCTCCTTCTTGAGGGTGTATTGCCGTCTCCCCTTCAGTCATTTGAAGCTCGATTCCTTCTCAAGCAGAGTGGTCTTCCTGATGAGATGGGACCGCTTCGGAGTACGTTCTATATTCTTCTCTTCGTGATTGCGCTTGCGTCATACGGTTTGTATTCAATTGGTGCGCGTCATCTCAAGCTGGCAAAGGAGCGGGACAATTTTGTCTCTGCCGTGAGTCACGAGCTTAAAACACCAATCACGTCCATTCGGATGTATGGAGAGATGCTGCTTGAGGGATTGGGCGTAGACGAAAAGAAGCGAGAGCAGTACTACCGCTACATTGTGAGTGAGTCAGAACGGCTCTCTCGACTCGTTGGAAATGTTTTAGAGTACGCAAAACTAAAAAATGGAGAGGAGAACCTTCCTTTAGAAGAATTCTCAGGGGAAGAGTTTGAGAGGCTCGTCTCTGATCTGCTCTCTGCGCACCGTTCCCGATTGGGGGAGAAGTTGAAGATTGTCTCTCTGCCACAGGAGTGGGCAGACCATCGTGTGCTTCTTTCAGCAGATGCGTTTTCCCAGGTTCTTCTCAACCTCGTTGAAAACGCGGAAAAGTTTTCAAAAAAAAGCACTGATGGAGGTATCGATATCGCGTATTCGCTTGAACCCATCTCAAACCGTTTTGTCATGACAGTTCGCGACTTTGGTCCAGGAATACCAGCGGATTTTCTCAGCCGTGTCTTCGAGCCTTTCTTTCGCGGTGAAGATGAGCTTCGGCGTGAAGTCTCTGGAACGGGGATGGGACTTACGATAGCGCGTGCCTTAGCGAGAAAAATGGGAGGAGATCTCACAGTTGAAAACAGCTCTCCGGGCGCACGTTTCACTCTGATACTGAAAACTCTTCGAAAGATGGGGGAAGCGTAGGAAATTTTCTCGCTTAGAGCTCCCTGAATCTGCGCGTGACCACTTCCAGTCCTTCATTTTCTGTTCCTCGTGCTTGTCCTGCTCCAAATTCTTTCTCCTTTGCTTGGCTGGAGAGCAATTCTCTCCGCTCCTTGTCTGGAGCAGGACAAGGACGAAGAGCAGAGGGAGGAGATTTCGATCCAGAGTTCTCTGAAATTAGTTTCCAGCCGTATCTTTGGGCTTTTTCATTGCTTTCCTGAGGTGAGCGAAAAAAAGAAAAGGTAGAGAGACTCGCGGTGTCGAGTCTCTAAATGTAGAAAACCAAAAGTACTCAGATTCTGGTCTCTGGCTTAGCCGCGATCGAAGAGCGCCGCCAGACCCGTTTTCTTCGGCATGAGATTGACCGAGAAGCGCGAAAGGCCAACGCCCTGGAGCGCGAGCCCATAGCCCACGACCATTTTATCTCCGTGACGCATCAAGAGACCTGACTCACAGTCCAAGGAAACTTCAGGAGTGAACTCCGCACTTCCTTCCACCGTCAAGTCGAGCTTGCGAGAGACGGTTTCCCGGAAGCTGGGGTCGTTGAACTTGCCCCCGAATCCCGCAGCAGCAGTGGCGTGAAAATCAGGGTAGAGCGAGCTGTAGTATCCTAGCGAACGCTCGATCTCTATGGCCACATCCTCCGGAGTTGTGGGATATTTGGCTTCCTCGTTGAAGCTGTTCTCGCCGATTGGGAAAGTCCGGACCCATGCCTCCTCACCGTTGGTCAGGACGAGATCCGTTGAGACATCTCCCATCAGAAGCCAGACCTCGTGGCTGAGCTTCTGTCGGATGTGTGACATCGCTCCCAGGAGGGCGACCGGGATCGGGGTGAGCGTGCTCGGAGTCAGTTTCGACTGCTTGAACGCTTCGGTGACCACGAGCCGTCTCGCCTTGGTGATCGCTGCGATCATCACAGAGATGTCGTGTGGGTTCTCAGCGTTCTTGAATAGCTGATAGCCCCAATCAACCGACTCCAGCGGAAACGGAAGCTGCTGGACTGCCTCGAACCGAACGATGAAGTCGATCTTCTTTGGCTCCACGGGCGGGAGCTTGGCGAAACGCAAAAAGCTCTCGTGGCCAGGAACCCCGATCACGATCTGCGCTCCCTTGAGGCTACGGCGGTGCGCCTCCTTGAACGCTTCCAGACCACCGCGAATCGCGGCGGTTCGCTGATCTTCGTGCAGCGACGGAAGTGGGTCAAGGAACGGAACGATCGTGAAATCGGAGATCTGGACAGTATCTCCGGTGCGCTCGAGCCGTAAGGCCCTGAGCTCTGAATTGGAAACCTCAATCCCCCAAGAATGTGCTCTCTTCGGCATTGCCTTCCTTTCGTATTGTATGGCGGCAGATCCACCGAGAATGTATGGGGAGAAACCTTTGTACACCGCGGGTCTCTCACTCGGAAAGAAGGTTGCTTCGTCTCGAGTGAGGGACCGCAAAGCACAGAACTTCTACGCAATTGAACTCACTGAAATGGAAAGAACTCTGGGCCGAAACAATTGGAAAGAGGGACCTAAGAAGCCCCACCAAGGCACACACACGAAATGGTGCCATCCGCTCCGATGTTAGTCTAAATTATTTGTCTGACCGCTCTCTTTCTCCTGTCTCCTCGGATTTTTAGGAGGGTGAAATTCTTTTCACTGTGTTTTCAGATACCTGAAAGAGTGTCGGCGCCAAGCGAATCATTCGACCCTCTCGGAAGGATCCTTTTGGAAGCGCTCCCTTCCATTGAAGTGATGAGAGAGCAGCTCTCTGTTCGGAGATCGCTGGAGGAAGGGACGCCGCGATGATCAGACTGTCGTAGCCAAATGCTGCAAACGCAAGACTCTGAGGCTCTTCGTGAAAACGGTTGCGGTATGCTTCGAAAAAAGAGTGGGCCTCCGGCGTGCCTTGCGAGAGTTCGATATTCGCAAAGATGAGGCCTTCCTTTGCGTCTCCTGCGGTTTCGAGAACTCCAGGAAAACCAAACGTATCCTGTCCAAAAATCGGTACACGGATCTGAAGATTTCTAATTGCTTTGAGTATGGCTACAGCACTGTACGCCGGAGAGACGAAGAATGCGTCAGGAGAATTTCGCGCAAGCCGCAAGAGAAGGGCAGACGTCTGTTGGTCCCCCGGGTGCAGCGATCCCTGACTCACTACCTCGCCACCGAGAGAGAGAAATTTCTCTTTGAAGGACTCTTTCACGAGTTCAGCAAACTTGTCCTCTTCCCAAAGCACCGAGGCTCGTTTCAGATTGTGTTCCATGAGATACGAAGCAACCAGCTCACCCTCCATCTCAGAATCAAATCCGAGAGAGTACACATGTTCACCAGCTTGCTCGACCTCTCGTCCCGCATCCCATAAAGCGAGGAGGGGACGTTGGGCATGGAGGGCGAGTGGAGCAGTTGCGACGATGCTCCCGGTACAACTTGGTCCGACAATAAACGAAACCTTTTCTACATGATCGAGTTTGTGCCAAGCGCTAACAGCATCTTTCGGGAGGCACTTCTCATCTTCAAGGAGCAATCGAACCGCGATGCCTCGAGTCTTGAGCTCAGACTCAGCAAGCTCCAATCCTCTCTTTGCTTCAATCCCAAATACAGCCGCATCTCCTGTCAGAGGGAGAATGTATCCAATTGAGCGCTCATCAGCCGAAACCTCTTCAGTTAGAGCCTCTTCTGTTAGAGCCTCTTCTGTTAGAGCATCGCGAGCTCCAGAAAAGAGAGTCAAGAGGGATACCAATAGGAGTCTTAAGGTTCGCACGGTGCTCACTACCAAGGAAGTTTCTGGCGACACTCTACAACATTCTGTGAAGGAGAAAAAAACTCTTTTTCGACCGGACCACTTGAAGGGTAAGAGAGTCAAAAATAGTGCCTTGTGGAATCTGAGATTTCTTAGGAGAGTTCCGGCTCCATCCGGTATTTCGTGTCTCGCAGCTCAAGGAGGTTTATGAGTGTCGTAACGGTTTCAAACCTTAAAGGGGGAGTAGGGAAAACAGCGCTTGCAACAAATCTCTCGCATGCATTTGCAAAAAGGATGTGTGAAACTCTGTTAATTGACCTCGATCCACAGGGAGATGCGTCGACCCTATTTGAGATTGTACGTCATGTGCAGGCGACCACGTTGGACTCGCTCGGCACGAATCTCTTTCAGAGATTTCTCTCCCAGACAAAGAACGAAATTCGAGAAGTTCGAGACGGATTGTATCTTCTCGATGTTCGAAGACTCTCTGCCATGCTTCAAGCAGATCCTCTCACGGGCGAAGGCAAGCTCTTTTCTCGAGTTATCGAATCCCTCTCAATGAACTTTGATCATATCGTTATTGATACACCGCCGGTTTGGGGGAACGCCCACCGAGCAGCGTTTGAGTGTTCTGACCTTGTCATAGTTCCGGTTGATCCGAGCGAGATGAGTGTTCGTGCTGCTGTCGGACTTTTGAATCGAGTTTCGGAAGATATGGCCGGTGCTGCGCTACTCGTTCGAACGCTCGTACAGTCGCGGGCAACCCGAGTCTCTCGAGAATCAACTCGACACCTGCAGGCGACATTTGAAGGAGACGGTGACGAAGCAATTGGAAACTGTCGGCCAAAACAAGTATCGCTCAAAGGGCTGAGTCCCTCTTCACTTAAGATCTTTCTCTCTTCGGTAGCCTTGCCTCGCTCCGAAATTGTGCACCTCCTTTCATATCGCAAGAAAACGATCTACGAGCATCATGCACTCTCGTTTATTCAAAACGCATACACCTTACTTGCCAAAGAAGTGGAAGCTCTCTTCGCTGCCTGCCAGCCAGAGGTGGAGGAAGAGGATGAAGAGTCCAGTTTTGGTGAGTTGTTGGCCTTTTAGTCGATGCGCGTGTTGCGGGGACACCAGTAGGGCGCTCCAAGTCCCCTGACCAAAGAGGCTCGTTTAGGCGTTCACTCTTGAATACAGGTATCGAAGTAGTTTTCGTCAGCTGCCCTGATGAGTTCGTTTTCGTGACAGAAATTCATCCCTTCAAAAGGTCGCTCCCCACAAGTGCTTACCGAATTTAGGAGGGTCTCGTTGCTGAAATCCATGGTCACGACGATGTCTGCGGTTTCCGAACATGAATAATCACTGAAATCAAACTCGGATTCTGGATCCGAATCATAGAATGAATCTTCAAGTAGCTCGGATTCGCTCGGGATCTTTGACAAGAGTTTTCCATCCGGAGCTGAAGCGTAGTAGGCATCACGGTATTCCGTTGAACCTACAAAGCCTCCGTCATTTCGAGAGGGCTCCAGATTGCGGAAGGCTCCCTGAAGAAATCGGATCT
>JAGRAO010000047.1 GCA_020434565.1 Bdellovibrionales bacterium | reverse complement strand
CCCCTTAAAGTCCTGGAGTAATGTTAAATTGCTTATCGCCGGAGTCAAGTGTGGACCGACATTCCTGAGGAGGGGAGCGCCAAGACGTGAGGGGAGCAACTGGCTGTATGTCTCTCAAAGTCGCCTAAAGCTTCCTCTATCCCCCTCAATTTAGGAGGAAGCCCTCAACACTTCGGGCAACGAAGAGGGTTATAAAAACCGAGAAACCCCCGAGTGCGACAAACCCCGGAGCGGTCCTTTTCAAAACGAAAGGAATCAGGGCTATGGCCAAAAAGAGTGAGTTCACCATGAGAAGTGCAGTAAGAGATCCATCGATCGCATGTAAGCCCGAAGGAGAATAGAAGCAGATAGCGAAGCAACAGAAAACAATCCAGTGGTTGATCTCCGCTACCACTCTTAGACCAAACAGAAAATCTTTCAATCGCTGAGCACTGGGTTGGAGGTGGGTGGCCCCGAAAAAGAGAAATGAAGTCACGAGAAGCGAGTATTCCATTGATAGCCCTCCATAAGGTGGTATGACAGATCAACGCATGAGGTCCTCTATGACGGTTATTCGTTGAGCGAAAAGAGGAGCACCCACCACCAGAATTTTGGAAAGAATTTCAGTGAGAGTCGAATCCAAAAAGGGAGAAGTCGAGTGAGATATCTTTGTTTCATTGCGGTGTTGAGTGTGGGGCTGTTGTTCGGCTCAAGAGCTTTAACAGAGCAAGCGAAGGGAACGCTCTCAGTGTCTCCTAGCAGCATCGTTCTTCAGGATGGAGTCGCCGTACTAGGCGACCGTGAATTCGAGAGCGGCAAGCCTCACTTTAAAAGCAATATCGTAGTGGTCTATCTCTTTCGAGAGATCCTCTCTGAGTCTGAAAAGGAGGCGGTACGGTTACGAGCTGAAGGAAGAAAGGACTATGACGGGGTTCTTCGATTGGTGATGAGGGAAGGGGAAAAATCTCTCTCGCTCGGTGAGCTCGAACAGTATTCCATTAGTTTCGCGAAACGAGATGGCGGGCTTTCCTTTGATCTCAAGTCGACCCTCCTCCAAATCCAGCGAAAGAGAGTCTTTGGGGAAACTGCCCCCGACGTGGGGGAGCTTTTTGGTGCGCTCGAGGTTGGCCAGGTTGTTACAGTAAAAGTTTCCGGGAGCAAGATGTCTTTTACCAAAGAGCTTGCATGGGATCTCTCAATACGACTCTCTTTGCGGGAGAGCCCTTGGCGCGATATGGAGTAAATCTTGAAAAATTTCTCGTTGAACAAGTCCAAGAATCAAAAAAGTAACTTCTTGATACTTGAGACTCCGAAACTGCTTTTATGAGACAATCTTGTCCGCTCGCCGAAAGTTGTTACCCTTCCTGACGAATATCTGCTTGTTACTTCATTTTTAGTAATGGTGGGCGAGCCATACTCTGGAAAACTAAAAGAAGCAGTGATTTCCGTGTTTGATCATCTTGAGTCGAATAGTGAAGGGAGTGGGATATTGGGATCCGAGATCGTGCTTGACGACAGATGATCGAAGTCGCGTTCAGTCTCTTCGCGAACTATTACCCCTTAAAGTCCTGGAGCAATGTTAAATTGCTTGTCGCCGGAGTCAAGTGAGGGAAGAGGCGCTCGACAGAACAACGAAATTCTTCTTGAAGCTATAGACAATTAGCCAGGTGAGCGTAAACCCTTGAGACGAAATGCTGATGCCGAAAAATTCTAGTTCTCTTTTCCTAAAAACCTCTTATTTCACTGAAGGACGGCGAATGAATTTTTTTCGAGTTCGATCGTCGAAAAGAGCAAGTTCACAGAACTGCCAAACATTCCCGGGGGAGCTTGACTCTCTTCTGGTTCCCCCGACTCTCATTTGAGAAGGAGAGAAAAGATGGGAACTTCAGATGCAATTCTATCGGGAAACTCAACTGATTCGCATTCTCTCGCTGTCGAGAGGAAGCGACTAAACCACTTGGCAATCTTCATTCCATCAGGTATCGCTCTTTTGGCGCTCGTCGCTCTTGGATACCTTACTTATCAAACCCATGAGCTGAACCAAAAAGTTGCCCTGTTAGAGCGTCAGCAAGTTGAACCTGAGTTCTCTCTTGTTACCCCTCGCCCGCAAGATCCAGATGCTCAGCTTTCCTCAGGTGCCGCTTCCCAGAGCTCTCCTCCGAACGCAAATGCTCTTGTGAATCCACCTTTAGGAGGATCACTCAATCCGCTTGAGGAAATGCGTCGAATGCATGAAGAGATCAATAAAATGTTTGAAAGCGCTTGGTCACATTCTCATCAGATGCCAGGCTTTGATGATTTTTTTGAAGATTCAACCTTTTCACCCAGTGTCGATTTGAATGAGACACAAAGTGCCTATATCGTAAAAGTAAACGTTCCCGGCGCAGATGAGTCGAACATACAGGTATCGGTAAACGACTCTCTTTTGACGATTACTGGATCGAATGATCAGTCAAAAAAGATAAGTCGAGAAAATGGCACGGCAATCACCCAAGAAAAATTCGTGGGGCAGTTCAGCAGATCTCTCTCTCTTCCTGGACCGGTTGATGCGAAGGCCATGAAAACAAGTTTCAAAGACGGAGTGCTCACGGTAGAGATCCCGAAGGCTTAAAGAAGGAGATCTTCAATCAAAGAGATATGTCTTTAGGATAATTGGACCAACCCGGGGACGGCGACCACCACTCCTTAGTCCTCTCTACGAAGTGTCTCATTTTCTGAGAACGAACCACTTTCGCGATACATAGTTTGGTTAGCCCTTCAAAATTCACTACCTTTCCTTGTGAGAGATCGCTTTTCCCGAACATCGGTAAGGAAATTCTTTGTTTCGGGAATTAAGTGTAACAAGAGTAGCGAATTTTATGATTGAAAACATCGATTCGAGCCCCGGAGGAAGAGGGCAAGATATTCGAACCCCAGATGGTGCTCGGCGACAGATGCTCGAAGTCGCTCTTCGGCGGCTTGATTCATCAGCTGACGTGCTAAAACTGATCTATGTTGACAACGACTCCGCGCCGCAGGAATTGCGGGATATATTCGCCAAGTATCTTGCTGGAGCGCTCTCTCGTGCTGATGCAGAAAATGAATTGAGGGCTCTTCATTCACAACTGGGGTTGGAAGCTCCTTCGCCTGATTCATTGCAAGTCTTCGAATCTTCGTTTGGAGACCAGTCTCAAGCTCCTGCTGCTGAACGGAGAACTCTCGAAGAGCAGGTGCTTGACGCCTTGAGGGCAAATAGGGCGTTAGAGCTTGTTCGATTCTTTGAAGATCCCGAAGTACGAGAAGTTTTAAAAGAGGTCGCGATTTCCTCAGCTTTTGGATTGATAGCCTTACATGAAGACGAGCCTCTCGAAGCTGAAGAGCAAGATGAGCTGCGCCGAGAAATTGCAGAGTCGGTAGAAGGGCTCTTTTCCGATCCTCGTCAAACCATGGTGTGTGCAGTTGAACAGGCGGTAAGGGAATTTCAGACGCGGAAGCAGTTTGAAGAGCAGTTTGATCGACAGCTGTTCACCGTCCTGGAGCTCGATGGCGGAAGCGAATTAAACGATGAAATTATCTCTGAATTTCGTGTTCTCAACGCCTCCCTTCTCAAGTTCCGTGAGCCGCACGAGCGTCTCCTCGCCCTTATTGTGGAGGATGCAGAGCGAGAAGGGATTGAAGCGGCGACGACTCGAGAGAAGATAAACCGTGCGATTCGGGAAGTGCATCCGACAGCTGAGGAGTTTGAGACCCAACTGCGAGACGCCGAGCTCGCCTTGTTTGATTACGTAGACAAAGTGGAGCAGCTCTTTTCGCGGGGAGGAGAGAACCTCCAAAAACTTGGCAAATTCATGTCGACTACCACACGTCAGCTGTACACTCTTACGGAGAAACTACGAGTGAAAGAACTCCCAGAGAGGTTGCGAGCAATATACGGTTAGCCTCGGGCGAAATTAAAATAATCCTTCTGGCTTCACCTCTAAGAGTGTGATCGTCCCGTTCGAACCACTATCAGATTCACCCACGGCGCCGTCTGCTCCCACTGCACTACCGAGACCTCCCGATCCATACGAGCCTCCCCCTGATCCACCGGTTGAACGCGGAGACTCTGTGACAAAACCAGCATCTGCCGCAAGAACTCCCACTCCTGCCGCAACTGAAATTGTATTGTTGGTTGAGATTGAAGGAGAGATGACTGTTACTCCACCCCCACCTCCTCCGCCACCGGAGCCCGATGTCGAGTTCGGGAGCCCGCCGTCTCCTCCAGTCGTGAGGATGGATCCAGTCGATGTAAAACTTGTTCGAGCAGCAAAGACGAGGATACCGCCGCCTCCGCCTCCTCCTCCAGAACTTCCATCAGTTCCATTTGCCTGAATGGTGCCTGTGTTGGATATCTGACCTTTGGATATCACAACGAGCGTGCCTCCTCCCGAGCCTCCACTTCCACCAAATCCGCCGTCGTCGTTATAACCGGCTGCCCCTCCGCCACCACCGAAGGGGCCAGGAAGAACCAACAAACTCGCTCCGTAACTTGTATCTGCGCCGAGCGTAAAGCCAAACGCATTCGTGAGGGTGGAGGCATCTGAACCATAGCCAGAGATTCCGGCACTCATTCTGGCAATTCCACTCATCGGCACTCTTGCAGAGCGCGTTAGCATACTCGAACTAAACTCGGACTCGCGTCCTCCAAGCGCATATTCATCTACAACTATCGTTCCGTTGTTTGTGAAATTGCCTGTCGTTCTGATGACAGTTCCACTTGGGACAGTGAGAGTCACCCCACTTTGAACGGTGAAGTCCTTGTACTGGTGGCTACCAGCTTCAAAGAACGTCTCCGAACTGACGGTGAGACTCCCATCGGATCCATTTCCATAAATATGCGAGCCATCGTTGAGCGCACCGGGAATCTCTTTGAATCCCTTGCCGCACTTTTCCTCCTCGGTAATGATTAGTGAGGTCGCAAGATTTACTTTTCCATTTTTCACCGGAACCTTGCGTTTCGCACAGAGCCGAGACTCTGCAAATGCCAATGAGCAGCAACAAACAGCCAGATATGCTGCCATAGCATGAATGAGAAGTTTCTTATTCCACATAAAGTACTCTTCTGATAATCGGTCGAATCAAATCTTTTTGATCGGCTCTGTTTTCCTCCTAGGTCCACAGTACGAGAAACCGATCAGCGCTCTGAAATCTACGTGATAGTCGATCTTTGAACAACTAAATGGCCAGGCTCTTCAGTGGATCGTGGCGTCTTGATCGAGAAACTTTCGGTGCCCAACCACTTTATCCCTGATCGACAGGAGTCATTTCACCAACTAAGCGGCGTCATTTGATGAGTTACCCATCTTCCTGTAGTTTTGCTCTGGCTTTTGTATTTGGAGGAAATTGATCATGTCAGTGAAAGTTTCGTTCGTTGTCGCACTGTTCGCGCTTTGTTTTCTCACGATAGAGAGCGCACAGGCTCAAAGTTCATTACGCCAAGCTCGAATCTGTAACGATCTTCAAAATAACCAGTTGGTCCTGAAACGTCGGTGCAAAAATCCGCGCTATGAGGAAGTAACTCCTGACTCTCTCGTCCAAGCAGGTCAGGTTTCCGTGCGATCTCAGGTCGTGAGTGACAGTACGCCTCTTTTCCTTTCGACAAAGGGAGATCTCTCAGGTTCCACAGTCTTCTGTCCGGAGGGAATGTTCATTACTGGCGGTGGTGCAAGCATCGTGAACAATAACGGATTGCTTCCGAAGACATCGATTCCAAGAAGTGATCTCACTGGTTGGTCTTCTACAGCTCAAGCACTGCAAAATGAAGCAAGCGGAACGCTTAATATTTATGCGGTGTGCGCCACGGGTGTTCAGCCGTTGGATGAGTAGTAGTCTGAGGTGGCCCCTACGGGCATGACACTTCCGACTTTTCTATTTTCTGGTGGCAGGGTACCTCCCACACCGTTTGCGATGAGAAAGTGCGAGAGACTCTAAGATGCTTCTTAACGGCGCTCGTAGGCCGAAGGCATCTTGTGCCGAAGTACTTATGCCAATTGCATCCGTGGAGCTGGGCAGCAAAGGGAGTTGCCACTACTCACTATATTCCCAAAGCGCCCCCGGAGAAACGAGGGAGTTTTTTGACTCAATGTACGTAACATAAACGGGACCGAGTTCTTTGGGAAACTCGACCGATAGAGACTTGAGATCGTCCATCGAGACCAGTCTGAAATCGAAGTAGGCTTTCTGATAAAATCGCCTGTCGCTCAAAGTATAGAGATCAGATTGGTCGTGGCCGCCAATTTTGGCCTCAATGAACTCTCGCTTAATAACAGCAAACATCTCGTCGCTCGTTGGAAATCGAATGTGAAGGCCGATTCGGCGTTCTCCTATTTTAATGATAAGCGCTTTCGTAAAGAGCTTCAGCACTTCTGTATGGAGAAGCTCAAACTGTTCCTCCGAGAGAGAGGCAATAATTGGAAGAGAGTATTCCTGAGAGCCGTGATTGAGGAGATCGACTAAGTTGTACTGAACTTCTACCTCTATCAGTCCACCAGGGCGCAAGGCCACCTGTGCCGTAGCCGAGTGAATTCCGTGTCCATAAGCAAGTAGAGGAAACAGGAGCATGCAGAAAAGGAGAAGCCACTTCATAACGTTCATTTGACCCCTTTAGAACTAGTCGAACGGTTTAAAGTTTAATGTTTCTGTCGGAACGCTTCTCTCAGTACAAATCGTCTCAGTTTCATCGCTGCTGGTTACGTCTTTGTCCTTGCGATATCGAAATTCAAAGCAGGTCGTTGATGGATCGTAGTCGTCATCCGAGGAATCAAGAACTCGCCACAACACTTGAGCAGTTTTGCCTTCCTCCAAAAATGCGAGGCTGTCATCAGTAACGAAGAAATCCGTTGTATTGTAATTCTTGTCATTGAACGTAGTCGTTGTATTTGAGGTTACAACTCCCTCCATCGGATCTCCAAGCGTTTGGCCGGTAAATCCCTGCCTCGCACTGACAAGGTTTGTGTTCTCCAGCCCAGCCGGGGCACCCATGACCGATAACTTCTCTCCCATATAGCAGCCGATCGTATATGGTGCATCTTTTGTCGTGTAATACACATATCCAGAGACCGCACCGTCACCGTTAATATCGTAGGCGTTACAATCATTCAGTGGATTTGTTCCTCCCTTTACGTCTGACGGGAAAAAATTTAAGTGCTCATATCGTCCACCACCGTAATTCAGATCTGTGACAAAACCTCCGTCATCTTCAACGGCAATAGCATGGGCGGTATTTGTAATTTGTCCTCCTCCTTCACCAAAGTACAGGGGGATTCCATCGGACATATATGCGATGGGTTTGCTCGGATCGTGGACATCCATCAGACAAACCGGGGCGCCGTGCATGTGGTATCCCTCTCCATTTGGGGAGTGGCCATAACACTGGTCAACTTCCCCAAGGACAACAGTATCTCGATCGTAATAGTCCATGCCATCTGTTGGACCGCAGTCTGAGCTGCCTCCACCGGCACCGGTCTGTTTGTAGTACGGGAGAATGAGCTGACCATCGACCGTAATTCCGAGAACATCGACTCCGTCACACGCCATATTGTTGTTCACGCCGGTGAGAAACGTCGGAGTGACCTTAAAAGTGTGTCCTGATTGAGATGGTAGGGAGAGGCGCCCAATCCAGCGGGTGATTCCAACTTGAACCTGCTGCTCGTCGAGTTCAGTTTTCAGTCCGCTCGCGATATGGGAGATCACAATCATTTCATTTGATTCGTCGTCGCAACTTATACTTGAGTGAACTCGAGAATACTCATTGAAGTCCGCTTCTTTCTCCGCGCAGGTCGAGCGCACTGAAGTTGGGACGTGCAGATCGTTTGCTAAAGATTCAGCATCCCACCGTATTCGCTGAACGGTAAGCGTTTTTGATTCGAGGAGAAGATTTGAAACAGCCCCAAGAACTTCAGAGCGACTGGCGCTCTCAGTGAGACTCAGCGGCCCTGAGAGGGCATATAGCGTGATCGAATAAAGGGTGGTCGTGCCAGCACCTTCGGCACATGGCGCCGAATAGGCTACTCCACCGGCAGCTTCGATCTCGGCATCCGACATATCACCTTTGGCAGCCGTACCTATCGAAAGATCTCCTTCCGGAAGTGAAGTTGTCGACGCGAGAATATTAAAGATCGTAAATTGAGGAGTAACATTTCCCTCAGAATCCTTTGTGTACATCGAAAGGATCAGGTGAGTTGCTTCGGACGGAATTCCGGTCCACGAGAGCAAAGGAGAGATTCCACCAACCGTAGCGCCAGAGATGAGCGCACCATCACAGGTATAACTGAGCGGAAAGTTAAAGTAGTCACTGCCAGTATCTTTAAATGCGTCGCTGTAAAGGGACATCGAACTCACGGTACATGCCGCAATGTGCAGTTTTTTGTCAGTCTTTGCCTGTTTAATTTTCTTTTTGAATCTCTTGATCGCTTTTGATGTGGAAGCGGAATTTAGTTTCACTTTGAGTCGTGCGATTTTTGCTTTTGTTTGTTTCTGAACTGTTAAGAATTTCGTATTACTTTTCTTTGCAAATCCCGCATAGGTTTTGTCACCCTTGGTCAAGCAGCTCACTTCTTCATCGCTCGCGGTGTCTGCCGTAAAGAGGGAGTCACCGTCAGAAACCGAAAGAAATTTAGAAGCAGCAAAAGCACTGGGAATGAGAACAAGAGTGAATAGGACCAGGAATGCCCCAGAGATTGCTTTTTTCATGTCCAAAACCCCTCAAGAAATGAATTTCGTTTCGAACAGAAGATAACCTACGAGACCGGCTGAACATAGAAGAATGCCACCTCTGGGGGACTTCTTGCTGAACCATCACGACAGTTCCAGAGATTTTTTTGATGGTTTTGGAAGAATATTACGTGATCTTTCGCACCCTCGCATATTTTTGAGCGAAAGTTTCTCGGTAAGACTTGAGCGCTAGGGTACCCTAACGTTCAGCAACGAGAGGAAGGCCGATGTTTGAGCCGAAAGGGGGGCCAAATAGCGAAAAACGAGGGGGAGAGAATAACGCCCTTGACCCTATTCGTGAAATTTTTGACGAGGCGTTTCGTCATACCGTTTCTTCGGTTACAGCCTTGAAGTACAGCCTTATCGAGGGAGATTTATCGAAATTTTGCTTTCGCTGCTCACCTTCTCGCCTCGCGGCCCAAATTGGAGGAGTAATCGTGTTGAGCGAGCAGCTGGTGGAGCCAGCTCTCAACGAAATTCAGAAAGAAGCCTTTTCATCACTTCAGAGGATCGTAAGTGAGACTCCGGATGACGAGCTTTCTTCAACCCCGGAAGTGCACGAAAGGGCTGATAACGCCCTTCGGTCTCTTTGGATAACGTTGGAAGGAGAGAAAGAATGAGGGCGGATACTTAAAAGAGTATCCGCCCTGGCTTTCACGAGAATTGAGAAAACTATCTCAACTTTTGGCGTGCTCTTCCATTTGCGGTGAACGGCTTGGTTTGAAGCTGCATATCGAATGCGCCTTGGAGTCCGTTCTTAAAGGTAATATCTACGGTTCCAGCACCGGCTGCTCCTTTTAACACCCCGGTTGTGTGTTCGGTAATGACAACACCGCCAAAGGAAGTCTCGCCAAACGAACCGGGTTGCTCCAGGGCTATCAGCACACCGATAATATTGTTCCCATCTTGGTCAACGTATCGGAACGGCCCACTGAAAGCCGAACTTCCGGTGAATGGCTCAAGATTCGCAGTAAAGGTACTGTCGGAGTACTGCAGCTGTTTTGGCCACTTTCCCTTTGTGCCTTTGAGAAAGCGAACACTTCCATCAGCGAGAGCAAAAAGTCCGATATGCGGCGATTGTCTTTGAGATTGGAAAATCGTGTTCGAAGTTCCGTCAGTAATCTGCATGTCTATTTTGGCTGGCACGCTGGTACTCGTCGCCTCAAAAAGTGAACCAATCGCAACACCTGGGATGTTTTCAAACTTTTCTCCACCTGCACCAATGTGCATCGCTTCTTGAATCGCTGGAAGGAGTTCATCAAGGGCTCCAGTGCCATCACGAAACTGCGGGCTAAAGATCTCGCTTGGACTGATTTCATCGTTTCCGTTCTCGTCCATACGTTCGAGCGCGAGACGAAGCTCTCTTTTTGAAGAGAGAATCTCTGCAACATCAGAGAGCGCTTCGGGCATCTGAGCGAGGAGACCGGCGATTGCTTTTCCCGCCTCGGAATGGACCTGAGCGAACATCTCTCTTCTCCCTTCATCTGCGTCAGAGTTCGGAGCACAGAGGAGTCTCCCGAGTTCATTTATCTGACAATCAAACGCTCCAGTGGCACCCGGGAAAACAGGAGTCCCCTTGATCCAAAACGTCTCAGGCTCAGAGATCTCTACCTTATAGAAGTATCCATCCCTTTGATTGTTCGGGTATTCACGATTCGGATCGAGCTTGTCAATTGATCGAGCAAAGCTTCCGTTGTTTTCAAAAAAATTATGCTGGGCAAGTGCGAGCTGTCGCAGATTGTTTTGGCAATGTGTTCGAGCAGCAGCTTCGCGAACTTTTTGTACTGCTGGAAGAAGGAGTCCGATAAGCACCGCAATAATTGCGATAACAACGAGTAATTCTATGAGGGTAAAACCTCGTTGCGACGAGGGTCTGCAATCGAAGGACCGCTGGGGTAAAATTTGTACTCTTGAGTAACGTTGGTGCATGACTTCATCTCCTATCTTGCTGACTGAGAACTCGAGTGAAGCTCTCGCCAAAGTTAGTTTTAATACGAGTAGTGCTCATCCTGCCGGTTCAGCCGGATGACAGTTGTCTCGCTTCGTTGAGAGCGACGAGAGGGAAAAGTGACAAAAGTCACACCACAAACTGCTCTTAAAGGTCCATCCCTCTTACCGCTGTGTTCCATTTCGGAATCTCAATTTGCGACACACTGTAGGAGTAGTTTTTCAAGGGAAATCCTTGCTGTGCTTTTTGACACCTTTGAGAAGTGTGCCCCACAAAGAGCCGCGACTTTTGGAGTTTGAGTGGAGATTCAGAAAGTGCGCTCGAGTGAATTGCTGAGGTGCTCCTCAACTGATCCGCTAGGTTCTATCTTTTCTATGCATGACTACTGGAGCCGACAAACTCCCTTTTCACTGCCGTAAATGCATTCGCAACCGAGTCCGAGGCCATCGGGTCGACTGTACTCTTTTCTTGTTCCCGGCGGACATCCTCCTTGTCCTGGAGGACGGGGCGGCAAACATGCCATAGAATTAATAGCGGAGCCATAGAGACATTCGCAAATTGTTGTCTCTCCGAATGGGAGTGTGAGCTTTGATTCGCGTTGCCACGGGTGGCACTTCGTTCGATTTGGCTGCGGCATGGAAGGAGTGTTTACACATGCTGTTCGATCCTGATTCCACTGTTGTCCAGCGGGGCACACACAATCCCAGCCGCCATTTGTGCTTCGATTCCCGGACGACACACTCCCTGGCCAGTCGCGGTTGCAAGACTGATCGGGCGTAAGTTGTGGAACTCGAATACAAGCCGTTCGGCCTTGAGTCCACTGTTGCCCGGCGGGGCAGATGCAGTCCCAGCCACCATTAGCACTCCGCTTCCCGGAAGACACACTCCCTGGCCAGTCTTGATTGCACGATTGATCTGGAGTGATCTGCGGTGTTTGAACGCATCCTGTCCGCCCGTCATTCCACTGTTGTCCGGAAGGGCAGACACAGTTCCATCCGCCATCTGGGCTTCGGTGCCCAGACGACACACTCCCTGGCCAATCTCGATTACACGATTCGTTCGGTGTTAATTGCGGAGCAGGCGGGACGTATCTGGCCCAGGTCTTTATTGTCACAGTGCTCCCAAGTTTTAGTTTTATCCCGTGTGATGGTGATTGGTGTGTTACCGTAAACTCTTTCTCTTTGCTTGGTGCCTGATTGCCGAGCGTTACTTGTGACAAGAAACCTATATCCTGCAGCCTCTTTTTCGCTCTTTTTGTAGATAGTCCGATCAGGTTTGGAACGGTAGCACCCAACCGAATTGAGCCAACTGTTGGCGCTTCTCCAAAGGCGGCTGGATGAGAATAGCTTGGAGCATGCGTTATAAAAGTCTCTCCGTCAGCTATTTGCTTATAGATAAGGGAAGTAACAAGGTGAAATCCTCGCGCGCTGCCACCTACTGCAATTCGAAATACTCCACAGTGAGGAGCTCCTGAGTGCACACATACCCCCTGCGTCGAGGTGTGGTCAGTCTCTGAAAAGAGGAGCGCTTTAGTTTGCGAGTTGACCCGCTCTCCAGAAGAAGTAGTTTCCATTTTATAGCTGTAGGTGAAGAGCCCTTCGTCATCTTTCTCAGTCCGAATCGGAAGAAAGCGCGAAGTAAATTCGACTTGCGTGTCTTTCTCAAATGCAGCCTGTAGCCGGTGACGTGTCTCTGGATCGAAATCAACCGGTGCGTCCGAGCAAAGACGAGTAAGTAGCTGCCTCGACTGGTAGCGGGCTATGAGCTGGGGCGTCGCTGGATCAGATTCACTACGGTATGTCTGCAATGACACTCCAAGCCGAGCGGAATTTGGAGTGGGTTGATAGCAGTGACCCTTCTCTGAGAACTTTTCTCGATAGAGGACATCTCCGGAGATCGTAAACGACTCACCCGCTGTTATCTCAGTCGGAAAGCTCTTCAATCGTAAGCTTGCCAGAGCATAAGGAATGTCTTGATCCAGGAAAGTGCTCTCTCCATATCGGCCAGGAACTCCTGAAGGGTCGATTCGTACAAGTTTGTATAGAGGGGTAACTTTTACTTCAGGATAAAGCGCACGAAGCTCCTTTAATTTTTTCTTGAGATCTTCAAGGTATTTTATCGCTGTAATCAACTCCTCAGAATAATGCTTCCGCTCGTCAATAGCTGTGCCAACCCGCTTCATCTCAGCAAGCTTCTCTGACAGAACTCTTACTTCGGCTTCAGTCTTTTCCTTCTGTGTCTGTGCCTCTGTTAGCCGAAATTGAAACTCCTCAAAGGTGAGCGCTAAGGCCAACGGTACAGTATTCAAGAGATAACAGAGAATAAAGGAACAGTGCAGTGCTCGCATCATAGTCGCTGCTCCTGACACTGTGGTAATAGCGCTTTCTGGAGAAGGGATTCTGAGAAATTCGAGACAAAGCTCGATTGAGTTCCCTGCGGGAGATCCTTCGCCTGCTTTTCAAGCCACACCATCCAAGAGAGGTCAATCGGTGAACGAGTTTTTCCAAAGTTTGCAATCTTGTCGCCCGGAATCATCAAAATCTTCCCATCTTCCCTAGCAAGTCGTGTTTTTATCGCTTTCTGTCGCACAGATTCGAGATAGGATACAAAGCTCCATCCTCCGAATGGATTATAGTGGCCCCAGCTCCAGACGCTATTCGGAGAGAGATCGTAACCTTCAAGGCGCTTTTGATGGTAATAGTCCTTCAGAAGCCGATCGTGGTCTGGCGGGATACAGTTTGTGAATGTACGAGGAGGGCAGACAGCGGCGGGATTACACATCCCTGTCTGTTTGCACCAATCCTTCATGCAATCAGATTCACAACGTGGAACGCGAATGATCTTCCCCTCCGGATCGAAAACAGTGACGAACGGATCAACATCGAGCGCTCCCGGAGAATGGGGGTACCACCGCTCGGCTCCGTGATGTACTACCTTCTGGGGAGCAAGCCCCTTTTTCTTTTGTACTTTCCCAATCTCCTCATTCACCGCTTCAATTGTATCGTTCATCTGTTCTGTGACATATCCAGTGCTTGGGTCAAACGTGGGGCTACCATGGAGCCCCTCTACTCCAAGCCCAAGAAAATCGTAATCAGCGGTCAGTGGTGCTCCCGTTTTTGGATCTGCCAGGACAAGCACTGGTTGTGGCGGGAAATCGGGATCGAGATCGATATCGATCGGAGTCGCGCTTCTGTAATCAAGACGGCTTCCGTTTGGTCCCTCTATGAAATAGACAACTCTTCCTTTGCTTTTGTCTTTCGCCACGTGAAGAATTGTATCTCCAGAAGCGGTCGGATGTTTGATCGGAAACTGAATCGCCATCGCACAGTTTGGATCCTTGAGGCACTTGTTCATACTCGCTTCGCCAGCCGCCATTCCCTCTTTGAGCTTTGCAATCTCATCGAGCTCAAACTGATCAAGCGGACGTTTGGTCTTTGCAATCATGAGATCTTCAAGACGCGAACCTTGTTTGTTGAGAGATTGATTGACCGGAAGCAGTGCTTGAATCGGCCCGCGATTTGCGCTTTTTCCTTTGATGCCCATGTGCTTGGTACCGGCCCCACCAGCGATGAGATCGGTGCTTGCTTCATTGACATAGCGTACGACAATTACTTCGTTTCGTTCTTTAGCGAGCCGCTCGAGAACGGGCACGTGATCAGGTACAATATTTGAAGCCTGAATCCGAGCAGAGCGGATCATCTGATGCTGTCCGAGGTTTTCAGCAAGAATTTTCCCGGAGCGTTCCTTAGCCTTTTTTAGTGCGGCCGGCGACAGGAGTTCGTCTCTCCAGTGCTTGGCTTCAATGGCATCTCGCACGGTCCGAAATGTAGTCATATCGGCTTTTGCCTGAGCGCTCATCTCTGGTCGAAAACTTTTCAGATACTCGAGGAGCTCTCGGAGTTTTTTTGGCGTCGTACTAAAACGATTTGCGAGACGCTCTCCAAGGTCTATCCCCATTTCACGATAGGCATAGGTCAGAGCGGGGACACTCTCTTCAATTATGATATCAAGCAGGAGTCGAAATTTCGCAATTACAGGAGCTGCCACTTTCGAGCGCTTTTCGATCTGCCGAATAAGGGCGGGGCCATAACGTCCAACGATTGGGATAGCAAGAAAGAGAGCTGAAAGTTTCCTTTCCTCTGGTGTGAGGCATTGATCAGCGAGATCTTTCCCCATAAATACTCCCCAAATGTCGATTGCATCTCCAACAAAGGGAGCAACACCAAGGAAGTCGGTGACGTACTGCTGCTCGTCAATAAGCACATCAACTTCGGCCTTAAACCGCTCAACATCAGCCGATTGAATCTTCTGTATCGCCTGAGCGTAAGACTTAAAGCTTTCGACGACTGGATCAGGGCATCCAATGATCGGGATTAGGCGCCCGTTGAGCAAAGCTTCATGACCTATCGCCCTCTTCTGACACGGTGCAACTTCCGTATCGCCAGAGATCAGGGCGCGAACGTAAGCAACCATAGCTCGCTTGTACATCTGCTCACGGTACTTCTGGTGCCGAGCACGAGCCTTGGCCTCTGATTCAGCGAGGGTATGCCCCAGCCCCCAAAGGGTCATAAAGGTTTTGTACAATACGCTACTCGGTCTATCTGAGGTTGAGAGATTCAATGCATCGAGTTGGGTGAGACCTTCAGTGTTTGGAGGGGCGAAGTCTGCCGTTCGTATAATTTGAATGGTAAGTTCGTATATGTTCTGAAGCTTTGCCGTGTTGAGTCCATCGTGCTCTGCAATCAAGAGCGCATCGGCAATCCCTCTTTTGAGTTCCTCCAAGGTCCAGCCGCCAATGGTGTTCGTCCATAACCGTACATCTTCTTTCAGTTCTGCCCTTCGAGATTCAATATCGATATTGCCACCCGTGGGAGGCTCAAGATCTGCGTTCCAATGTTTGAGGTTTTTGCTGAGCTGCTCCTGATTGCCCAAGAATTCTTTCTTCGCAGCTGTTCCAAGATCCTGAAGGGACGCTCGGGCTTTCCGATCAATTTCGGGAAGCGAAGCTTCGAGCTCTGCTATCTGGTGATTCAGCTGAGCGCGAGTAAGTTCCTCAGCGTTGGCACAAAAAAGAGCCGGAAAGGAGAGAGAAGTAACAAGAATGAGAAATATTGCTGCCCGGTCTACAAGCACTGAAACTCTCCAGCTTTTTTGTTGAGAGGGTTCTGAGGATAGCAACAGCGGCAGTTGTCCTCAAAGAATTTCTGTCCACTTGAAACTGCAAAGTTGAGGTCTCAGCAGATGAAGAGCTGCGACCACTTCGCCCCTAGAGACTAAAAGAGACTCCGCTCATGAAGGGCCTCCACAAGTGTGATGGCGCTCTATGTTCAGCTCTGAGGACGGGTGGAGTTATGCTAAGTTGCCTGTACAAGTGAAAACGAAATGGAAACCTCGAGATAACTCTGCCATTTTTTAAGTGATTTTGGCTTAAGGAGCATTCAGGGCTTGGGTTCGGGAATCTCGATGCTGAGAAAAAGCATCGAAACATCGAATCGTGTATCAGATCAAAACGATGGAAAACGAGGAACGGGCCCGCTACAGACCCAAAGACTTCACAGCGCTTAGTCACCGCGCAAATACGCTGCACTATATTGAGCGGAGTAATATCAATTTTTCGGAAAAGAGCTTGCGGAGAAGTATCGATCCCACGTATCTGCCCGGCTTTCATTTTTGCAAGGAGATGGAACTTTTTGATCCTCTTCTCGAATTATTTCCTGGAGCATCGTGGGCGACTCTGGGCGATGGAAAAGGCGGTAAAGAAGCGCTCTACCTTCAAGATCATGGAGCAAAAGTTTTGCCGACTGATTCTGATGATTCGATTCTTCGTCGAGCTCAATCCGAAGGAGTTTTTCAAACCGTCAAAGCTGAGAACGCTGAAAGTCTGAGCTTTGGTGATGATTCGTTTGATTTTACTTTCTGCAAGGAGACCTTGCACCATCTCCCACGCCCTTTTGCCGCAATTTACGAGATGCTACGTGTTTCGAGGAAGGGCTTTGCCTTTATCGAGCCTGCCGACAGGCTTCATCCGTATTCTCTCCAGTGGCACTCCATTCTGGAAAACCACTTTCGCAAGTTAGAACAGAATCCGAATGTCTCCCCCTATGACTTAGAGACATACGAATCTGCCGGAAACTATGCCTACTGTTTTAATATTCGTGAAATTGAAAAACTTGCATTGGGTGCAGGACTTCGATGGTTTGCCTACAAAGGTGTCCACACCCAGAATTTATCGGAGCTGAAAAATTCAGTTCATGAGAATACGAAGGCTTCGCAGGAAGAGCTCGCATTTCAAGAGTATTGCAAAGTCCAACTCGAACGCGAAATGCAGTCAGCTCAGGGAACTCTTCCCTGGGGGAGCTATGCTTTTCTCGTCTTTACCATCGAAGTCCTTCCCGAGGGCCTTGTCGAGATGCTCACGAAAAAGGGTTGGAAAGTTTGTCTTCTCCCTCAAAATCCTTACCTTCATGTCAACATGGAGAGAGCCGCAAAGAGTGCTCAAAAGCTTGTGCGACAATAAGCGACCGCTTCCGAAACTTCTCTGATTGAGAGTCTCTAGGGAGAGATGAGGAATGTTTATGTGTTGAGAAGTCGCTCAAGGGCGGTTCTGGACGGGAATTTGCACCGAGACGTTTTTTTTTGGATTAACCCGTCCATGCTCTTCCTGTGCTCGAGGCCACGGTGGGTCCACCAACCGAAGACCGAAGCCTTTTTCCTTCACAATCGGTGAAGGTTGGCGGAGGTGGAAGGAGTGTACTCGAACCATCTATCCGACAAGGACACTGGAGTCGAAATAGGGATGGTGGGCGGGTGTGTTTTCGAATCTTGGAGATCGCTTTTAGCAGCTTTAGCTGCATGTAAAGCGAAACATGGCCAATGCGAACAGCATTGGATTCATTTTTTGTTGTGAGTCCAAGTTCAAAAAAATCAACAAAATGGAGGTGGAAGATACGAGATCGTACCGAACTATACCAGGAGTTTAGCTGCCTCATTCCCTTGCAGGAACGAAGAGAGGAAAAATCATTTGACTAGAGGAAACAACTTCAATCACCATAAGCGCCGTCTGGGTGAACGGAATGCCCGATTGGAGAGAGGTCGCATGAAATTATTCCGATTAGCTATACTCGCTTTATTCTTGCTCTTGGTTATTGCGCCTTTCACGAGGTCCAGCTCCGCTTTAGCTGCGCAGTTAGTGAAAAATGAGCAATGTCAAAAGTTCAAGAAGAAGGTAAAGCGAAAATGTGTAAGGAAGTTTGGTCGAAAGACCAAAAAGTCGAAGCGTTGCACTAGGAAAAAAAATCAGGTCAAGGCTCAGGCCGATCCAGACTGTGACGGAGTAGAGTCAACTGACAACTGTCCTGAAGTTTACAACGTTGATCAACTTGACACTAATAACAACGGGACGGGAAATGCTTGTGAAGATGATGGGGACCCCGACCCCTCTCGTGCATTTGTAGTGAGTCGCCAGGTTTACTCAGCTCTCAATCCTACAAGTTTTGTAAGTATCGCTTACCTCGTCGTTGATGATCCGACTGGTTTTCAAGGATACGGCTCATTCTGCGTGCGCAGTGCACTGCTGGAAGACGCTACACCTGGTGAAATCATAGTACGTGGTGGAAACTCTGACCCGTGTCAGTTTGCTACACCTACGGGCCACAGCTGCCCAGAGGCCGTTCCATTAGGGAGGTTAGGAATTGTAGTTTATTCTGCCGGTGCAGTTAACTACACCAACGGCTATCCTCAATCCCTAGTGACCCAGCAGGAACAGGTTGTTTTGGAGAAATCGTCTGACACGTA
>JAGRAO010000046.1 GCA_020434565.1 Bdellovibrionales bacterium | reverse complement strand
CGCGGTGACAGTTACGACTTTTCCTATTTTCCCATGATTCCACAAGTCAGGAGAGTCATGTTTGAGCATTCACAGCTCTCACGGGCCGATCTCAGGAAGCTGATTGAGTCTGGAGAGATCACGCTCGGTGGACATAAAGGTCTCCATATCTACGGTACACTTTCGTGTAAGAGCGGAAAGCGAATGAAGGTTGAAAACCGGGTGTTTTTCGCCAATGAACAAGAGGCACAAGATCTCGGGTTTCGACCCTGCGGAAACTGTATGGGAGAGGCTTACGCCAAGTGGAAAAAGGACGGCCAGAGATTTCCAAAACGTGATGGTTTGAGCGAGGATCCTTAGGTGGTCAATGCGAGTCTCCTCTTGTTTCTCTCTGAGAAAAAGGGGATAAGTCGTAACCGTCACGCTTTTGTCGAGAAAAAGGGGATAAGTTGTAACCGTCACGCTTTTGAGTGGTTTCTCATGAAAAAATTTTTGAGCACCGTAAAGAGCTATCTCCGATCGAACACCGATATCATTGCGCCTGAGCTTGCTTGGGAAGCCATTGATGATGGTGCCTTTGTGCTCGATTGTCGCTCAGAGAGAGAGAGCGCTTCTGGAACCGTTCCTGGGGCTCTTGTCATTCCACATACTGAAATAGCTGCGCGGTTGAGCGAAATTCCACAGGCGAAAGATACGGTCATCGTTGCGTACTGTGCCGTTGGTGGACGATCTGGAATGGTGAAGGACTATTTGCAGTCTCTCGGTTACCAGCATGTACTAAACGGCGGAGGTTATGACGATCTCGCTTCTTTCCGTGAAAACCTCTCCTCTTTAAAAGAGTAATCGAACTGGCTCTCCTAAGTAAAAATGGCTACGAGGAAGAGCGGGCGTGAAAGAGCGCTATCGCAAGCCAGATCCACGCGACAATAAAAGCTGAGCCACCGATAGGTGTTATCGCGCCGAGCCAGCGTTGCTTGGTAACGGCCAAAAGATAGAGCGAGCCTGAGAAAATCACGACCCCAATCAGGAGAACCCAAGCAATCTTGGTTGAGGACAAGAAATTCGCAGCAGGGATCAAACCCAGAAGGCCAACGATAAGCGCGCCAAGAGAATGAGTGAGATGATAGAACGCGGCTTTTTCCCAGATGTCGCGACCGTAAGCGTCGAGGACTTCCTTCAGGCCGTGGGCACCAAAGGCCCCAAGTGCCACTCCGGCAGCCAAAAACAGCGCCGCAACAGCGCACACAAAAAGAGAAGAGGCTTGGGTCTGTACCATTGCTACGAGAAAGAAACCTTTGGAGCCTGCTTGACGGCTTGTGCTTCTGCGGCGTCCAATTGAAAGAACTGTTTTGGTGTCATCGCACCAAAACCAGCGATGAAGTTATTCGGAACCTGTTGAATGGCAGTATTATACAATCCGACAGAATCGTTGTAGTGCTGACGGGAAAAGCTCACTTTGTTCTCGGTAGTGGTCAGTTCCTCTTGGAGCGATAAAAAGTTCTCGTTTGCTTTGAGATCGGGATACGATTCAGAGAGCGCGAAGAGCTGTCTCAAAGTGCCAGAGAGTTGATTTTCGGCTGAGGCAAGAGATTGCAGGTCGCCGCTTTGTTGAGCCGACATCGCCGAGTTTCTCGCCTGAATGACTTTTTCAAGGGTCTCCTGCTCGTGCTTAGCATACCCTTTGACAGTTTCAACGAGGTTCGGGATGAGATCATATCGCCGCTTGAGCTGAACATCGATCTGAGACCACGCGTTCTCCGTAGCAACTTTGAGACGAACGAGGTTGTTGTAAATGCCAACGCAATAAAAGAGAACGCCAGCAACGATAACCAATACAACGATAATTCCTGTCATCAGACCTGCTCCTTGAGAACGCAAACTGGACGGAACGATACCAAACCTCCCCGAGATCGGGAACTCTTGGAGCTCGCGCCCCTCGCTTAAAGGCTTAACGATAAAAATTGAACTATTTCAGACTCTTCCAGATTCAAGGCTTCTGCAACCCGAACCGCTGCGAGTGCTCCGAGAGAGGCTCCATCTCCGACGAATTCGCCATTTACTCTATAGCGGCTTTTCGTCCCATTTATTTCAGAGGGCGAAATATCAGAAAGGCGCAATTCGTTCGAAACCAAGAGATCGGGAACGAGCTCGCGAAGTGCCTGATCGTCTCCCCGGTACAACACACGTTCCACCCCAACTCCACGAATGAGCTGGGTAATGGCGTCTCGAAGTGCCGGTCGGTCGATATTCGGCTCAGCTGTCTGGGTTCCTGTGACGAGGAGCCACTCAGGCTTACAAACCGAAAGCAGCTCAACCGCCTCATCTCGAGAGGCAGGGCCAAACTCTAAAATGACCACTTTGTTCTTCAGGTTTCTCGAAAAAGCGCTTTGAACAAGTCGAAACGGAAGGGTGAGTTTGTCTCTGACTCCCTTCGGGGCCTGCAAACCGAGGACTCCGAGCGGGAGACCGATAGGGGTATTGTATGAAAACGGCGTAGCGACAGTGTCAAATCGCTGAGAAAGGAGAGAGACAAGAAGACGCTTCCACGTGGTTTTGCTCTGAATACCAGCGATTCCGATCACGGTTGGATTGTCTCGAGCGATGACCCAGCGCGCAAAAAATTGAAGGACTGTCGAGAGGAATTTTGAGCGAGAAGATCGTGAGGGAGGGGTAGAGGCTTGCCGAAACTCTCCGTTCTTTTGCTTCCATCTTGAGGAAAGGGTTTGCTCTGAGAGGTAGTTTCCAAATCGTTCTAAGCCAATCTGTAAGTCTTCATAAGATCGACCATAGTTTATTCTCAGGTGTGATTCTCCGGTTGGCCCAAATGCTATTCCTGGAACAAATGCAACGCGAGCTTTTTCAAGGATATCGTATGCGAGTCGTTCAGAATCGCGAGCGAGTGGAACCGTATCTTTGAGGCGTGGAAAGGCAAAATAGGTCGCCTTTGGAGTCTGAAAATCCACCCATTCAGAGAGCCTCTCAAGTGTATTGAGTGTGTAGTCTCGGCGACGTTTGTACTCAGTTTGGAACCCATTGAGAACATCCTCTCCGTGCCGAAGCGCAGCGATGGCGGCGTACTGAGAAACGACCGGAGCACACGAAACCATGACATCATGATATTTCAGGATCTCTGAGATACATTCCCTCTGACCCAAGAGAAAACCAACTCTCCAACCAGTCATGGCGTACGCCTTTGAAAATGAGCACGCACGAATAACCCGTTCTCTTCCTCCCGAAAGAGCAGCGGGAGAAACATGTTTCTCCCCCGTATAATAAAAATCTTTATATACCTCGTCGACTAAGAGAAGGAGGTTGTGGCGTTCGGCGATCTCGAGAATCATCTCTGACTTCTCTTTCGAAAAGAGAGTCCCCGTCGGATTATTTGGGGTGCAAAAGAGAAAGACCTTGGTTCGTTTTGTTATCGCCTTCTCCACTTCCTCAGGAAGAAAATCGAAATTATTCTCTTCGTCGAGCGGGACATACCGTGGAACACACCGCGCAGCATAAATAGCGCCAAGGTAAGAAGCATAGGTCGGTGAGGGGAGGAGCACTTCGTCGCCCGGTTGTGCGAGAGCGAGAAGCGTTGCCGTTACCCCCTCGATCGAGCCAGCAGTCACGAGAATCTCTCCATCTGGATCGTATGAGAGTCCTTCGAGCGAGAGCGAAAGGGAAAGTTCTTCTCGTAGTTCTTCGAGTCCAGGGCTGAGTGAATATTTGTCACAAGCGCCAGACTGGATCTTTTCCCAAACAAATTCCCGGATAGCAGCTGGGGTCTGAAAGCTCGGAATCCCCTGGGCGAGCGAAACGACTCCTGGAATTCTCGATGCGGCTATCTCGATCTGCTTTATCGGAGAGAGTCGGAATTTCTCGTTCGGAAGAAACATAGGTGGGACACTTCGTGAAAGACGGGGAATCATCGTCCCATCCTTTCCTAAGTCTCTGGTGAACGCAAGGAGTCGGAGGCGCGCAAAGAGAATTGTTAAGGCAGGCGGGAAGACAAGGATAAGAGCGAGGACAAAGAGCAAAACATGGACTGAGAAGGGGAGAAGGTTACTGCTCGAAGCAGAGTTCCTCGAGCCTTCCTCTTTTAGTCGTAGCGCTCAGACGGATTGGGGATTTCGTAGCTGAGAATTTCGCCATTTGTCATCCGAACTTCTACGGTCAAGTTTTCGGGGTAATCTCCTCCGGCTTGCTCAAATCGAAAATGCTCTCTTCCCCCATTTGCGACACCGCTCATCCGCCCCCTCTCGAGAATGGTATCATCTTCGTCTTTGAGGAGTACGTCACTAATTTGGTTCGTGAGATCGGCTGGAAGAATGACAACGAGTCGACCATCCGAATCAGACTCAGGTTTAAAAACAAATCCTTCGTTTCCATCAACGGAAGTTCCGGAGGGAGTAATCGTTTCTCCGTCACCGCTTGCTGCTTGAAGATCCTCATCGGTGAGTTCGAGGGTTCCATCTTCGAGTTGCTGAATAAGGGAACGAGCGGTTACGAGTGCAGATTCCATATCTGCCACGGCGATCGTGGGATCTCCCGGGCCTCCTCTTCCGTCGTAGAGCGCTGAAAGATTGTCATCAAGTTGCGCAGCCCTAAAAGACTGGGCTTTTACCGTAGATGCTTCTTCTTCAGTAAGAACGCCAGCTTCAACCAGGTCCATCATCGCCTGATTGGCGGCATCTTCAACTGCCACATAGCCGTCGGCCCGGGTCAGCTCCGCTTTCCGCTCCGCGAGCTTGGCTTGAAATTCGCTTCCTCCCTCCTCTCCTTTCAAGCTCTGAATTCGCTCTTGGAGAAGGGCGGCATAAAGTGCCTCCTCACTGACTTGATTGTCAGCTCCGGGGTGGAGGAGGCCGCGGAGGTACACGTCGAAGTCACCGCTGCTGCTCGATTCGCTCGTCGATTGCCCAGCTGAATCGGTAGAATCTGTTATTTCACTCACTTGCTCAGAATCACTCTCAAGAGCGCGGAGCAATCCTCGGGTAACACCTTGAATGGTTTTCCCGGCAAGAAGTGTTGAGATAGGGTCCATAAGCGAATCCTTGCTAAGTCACAGTCTAGAATTGTTCCCGCAACCTGATTGGTTTTGCCATCTATGGCCGGGAATCCGTTGCCTTTTCGCCAACCGAACTGGTTGTTGATTGGCGATGCTTTTCTGTTAGAGCCTGCCCGACTATTTCAATGCCTTTGAGCATATTTGAGGCAAATCCTGCCGGTACCTCAGAGATGAAGCAGGAAATGTGCCACAGCTTCTCCTAGGGCGCTTTTCGAAGCTGAACCGAGAGTTTTGTCCTTGTGTCACCTTCGAGGGAGGCGGAAAGTGTTCCACCGAGTTTTTCGATGAGCTTCTTTGTCGACGTTAAGGTCGGGCCATTGAGAGCTGCGGATCGAGAGCGTGAACCGGAATCTCGCCCTCGAAAGGGACGAAAAGTGGAAGCGAGATCTTCCGGACGAATTCTTTCGGCCTCTGCGGATATGTCAATCTGAACGAATCTCGGATCGGCTGACTCACTCGAAGAGATCTCAACAGTCATTGGAGATCCTTTCGAATGAGCTCGAAGGTACGTTTCGAGAATATTACCAAACACCGCGTGCAGCTGTCTCCGTTCTCCGAGAACAGCAGGAGGAGATGAGGGCAGCGAAACTGAAACCTCTTCGGCGAGAAGTTTCGGTTGAAAGTCTGACAACACTTCGTCGAAAATTGATGCGAGAGAGAGGCGAGAGAGCTTTGGATCTGTTGCGGAGAGTTGAGCATACTCGAGAACCTGATTCACGAGTAACTCAAGCTGAGCTGCAGCAGTCGCGATGTAGCTACACGGATGTTCTGGCGATGAGAAAGTCACTTTCTCGCCGAGCTCTTCCCGAAGAAGCGAATTCATCCCTTGGATCGTGAAGAGAGGTTCCTTCATATTGTTCGATACGAGAAAGGTGAAGTCCTCAAGATCTCGATTGGTATCCTCGACTTGTTGCTGATATCGAACGGTTCGGGTCACATCCAACGTAACAGTGAGGGACGAACTGAATTCTCCCGTAGAGCTAAACAGCGGAACAGACCGGCTTTCGGCCCACATCTCCATCCCAGCTTTATGACGAAAACGGAACCGGTACTGAAAGGCTTCGCCAATCTCGTTGAGCCGCCTTGCGCGAACAAAATAGTCTCGGTCTTCCGGGTGTGAGATGTTTTCAAAAAAATGTCCACCCTTCGCGTAAATATCATCAAGCGCAAAACCCGTAAGAACTTCAGCATAGGGGCTGCAATATGTCAGAGTCCCCTGGGCATCATGAATTGTAATCACAGCAGCCACATGTTCGGTGAGAAGTTCGTATCGGCGGATAACCGTATCAAGTTTTTCCTGTTGGCTCGAAAGCCGTGCTGATAGCTCGCGAGTGGCTTTTTCAGCTCTTGGAAAGAGAAGGAATAAGACTTGAGAAGTCGGGGTTGATGGCTGAAGAGCAAGAAATGCCTCCAACCGATGCGCCAAGAGCGAGTCAGCGAGCCACAGCGTAAGCGAAAATAACCCAACTCCAATTGATACCAGTCTTATTGTAGGCGAGGACCAGAAGAACTCATTCATTCCAGCAGCGATGACCCCGCAGGTAAAAAAGAAGAGCCAGCGATGGAGGAGTCCTCTTCCCACGCGTTTACTCATCTCCAAGATAAAATTCGGCCTCTTCGGAGAGCGTTTTCTTAACAAAAGTGGCGAGTTCCTCAGCACTCAGGTTCTCTGCTTTTCCGGTGAGAGCAAGTCCCGCAGCGAGTTCTTCCGCATGATAATCTCGAAGGGACTGCGACTTGAAGTCGTCGAGCCAGTAGCGATGAATGAGATTGTCCGCAAGTTTCACGATGAACGTGACTGGAGTCGTCTGAAGTGAAAGATTTTCCCACGGTTCATGGTGGAGTCGGATGGCGTGAGTGAGAGTGTCTCCAAATCTCCAAGTCTCTGCAATAAAGTGTCCGACAAGGGTGTGATCGAACGGAAAAGTCTCTTGCTCGGCGCGATGAAATGTCCGATGAGCCCCGACGGTGTCAACGACTTTCTGATATTCGGCCGGAACACGTTGGAGCAGCATAAGTTTGCCAACATCGTGCATTAACCCGGCGAGAAATGCTTCTTCGGCCGCATCTGGAGCAAAATTTCTTGCGAGCGTTCGAGAAGCAAGAGCCACGTACACATCGTGTTTCCACAATTTCGCTCGGAGAGGATGGTTGGAATGAAAGAGCTCAGAGAGAATATTTGCTCCAAGGAGGCTCCGAAGTTCACTTGTTCCAATTGTCGCCACAGCTTCAACGATTGTTTTACTTCCGTTCCCCCGATCGAAGTATACGGAATTCGCTATTTTGATAATCCGAGCTGAAAGAGCCTCGTCATTTTCCAGAAGCTCGACAAAATCCCGTGGTTCCGCCTTTGGGTTTGTTGATATCTCAAATGCCTTTTGCGCATTCGCGGGCATCGAGGGCAGGGTCTTTTGACCAGTAAAGGCGACAATCGTCTGGACAACAGCCGACGGCAGTATCGGCCGAGAAAATTCAACTGGAGGTACAGATTTTTTTCTCGATAAAAATTTTCGAAACATGAGTCCGGTTTTCGCAAAGAAGTTGCCCTCATTGTGCTCGAGCGCGTCCATTGGCGCAATGGGCACGGACCGCCCGGATCGGAAAGAACCGAATCGAAGGGCTGAAGTGCCAGGAGCAAAGCGGCGTGGACATCCCAAGAGAGGGGTGCCTATACTTTGCCGGTTTGAGAGTCGAGACTTCTCCTGCGAGATGTATCTCTGTGAGGGGGAAAAGGCCGAGAATGTTTTCGATTCGTTGAAATTTTTTGAAAATGACATCCATCGCTATCGTGCCTTTGAATTGTCCAAATCTCATTCGAGAGGAGTCTCCTTGGTAACGCAGGTTTCTTCGACGGACTCTTCTTCGAAGCGCAATGCCTCCTCCTTTTCCCATGAAGGAACATATCGGGCTTCTCGAATGTGGAGGATGCAGTCACAAGAATGTCCGCTTCTCTTCGTTAATCTCTTGAGCCTCTGCTTGCTCTTCGTCTATGGGTATTTTTTTGTCGAAAGCCTTCCGATGTGGTTTCACCCCGGCTGGACTACGGACGATGCTCTTCAACAGCTTTTCCCCTTTCACCAGGTGCTCCATCCGGATCTCTTTCAGAACGATCTCGTGACAGACGTCATGACGGGGTACCTTGCTCCGCTTCACTATTGGATCACGTATGGAACGACTGCCCTCACGGGAGACCCGATCATGGCGGCGCATTGGGTGATGTTGTTTCAGCTTCTTCTTGGGGCAGGCTTTCTCTTTTTCGCCGTTCGCGCAAAGGCTGGCTTTGCGGCTGCGTGTGTTGCCGTCGTCTGGCTTCTCCATAGCAGAGAGGTCATTCAGAGAACCACGGGCGGGCTTCCGAGGGGCTGGTCGCTTGTCGTGTTAACTTCTTATCTCTGTTTTTCTTTTCAGAGGAGGCACCGACTTATTTTGCTCTCTCTTCTCGCTGGATGTCTCCTCCATCCCCCTACAACTCTTATTGTCGCTCTCGCTTATGGTCTCTGGCTCTGTGTCGGAGTTCTTCGTAAAGAAACTCGTTCTGCCTTTCTTCGCCCGTTTGTCTGGCTTGTTCTTCTTTCGCCGCTCTACATCGGGATTACGTACTCGGTCGTAAAAAGACCTGATTCCGTGGGTCAGATGGTGACGAGAACCCAAGTCGAGGAGATGCCACAGTTTCGTCATCCTGATGGTCGTTTTCCTTTTTACCCCCTCTCTCCAATAGCAGAAGATATTCGAGTCTTTGGCTTTCAGGTCTTTATCACGAGATTTTACAAGACTTCCCCTTCTTTTCGGCGAACAATTCGATTTGGGATTCCAGTGCTTTTGCTGTTGCTCGTTGGGGTTGGCTGGTATCGAAAAAGAGAAGTGGTGCCGATACCGCTTCTAACGTTATTGCTGAGTATCGCGATCGTGTACGTTCTTTCAAGGGAGTTCATCTTTCAGCTTTACGTTCCGAATCGTCATCTTCAGTTCCCCCTCGCACTTTTTTGGATACCGGCCTGTATTGTCGGAGCGTGGAGGGTGTATATGCCGGAACTGAGGGGTATTCCGGAGAAAGCAGAAGTCTCGTTTTTCGGGCAGAACAAAGCTCCTTCCGCTTTCAAAAGAATTCTGGTGCCTTTTGTAGCAGTGCTTTCGGTTCTCGGGGTTGTGTTTTTGGGTTCAGGTGACGGGCTGCAAGGAGACGCCAACTTCAATTATTCGACCACGAAGAAAGGATTGGCGTTTGAGTGGATTCGAGAAAATACCCCTCCAGGCGCGCTTATAGCAGGTCATCCGACCTTTATGAATGGAGTCATGCTCTTTGGTGCAAGAAAGGGATATGCCACTACGGAGACCTATCACCCCTTCTATCCAGCCTATATGGAAGAAATGGAACGTCGAATTCGTGTTTCCTTTCGGGCGCACTATGCCACGTCGGCCGCTGAATTTCTCAGGATAGTCGAGCCAGAGGGGATAGACTATTTTGTCTTTGATCGAAAGCGATTTTATCCATCAGCACTTGCTGCGGAAGAGTACTTTTCGCCGCTGGATCGTTTTGTGAAAGAACTTGTTTCCAAGGATCCGGAGAGCTATTTCTACAAATCGCTCCCGAAGAAAATCGATTTCGAGAAGGCTCCGTATCTCGTGTTTCGAGATGATCAGGCAGCAGTAGTGGACGTCCATGCATTGCATACATTTCTTGTTCAAGAGGGATCCGAATTGTGAGTGTTAAGTCTCTTATCGCTGTTTTTTTTCTCGTGGTGCTGAGCCTTCTTGCGGCCTGGGGCGGGATTGCTCGGAGTTACCAAACTCATTTTACACCCCAGACTCTAGGACTCCCTTCGGAAGGAATCTACCGCGATGGTTGGCTCGTTGATGGAGCTGAGATTGCGCTTCCTCGGCTCGGTTCGAGAGGAAACCGCCTCTCGCTATTTTTTAACCCTTGGAGACCCGAGGGCGTGCCTCCGGCTCATCTGCGAATATCAGTTTGTGGAGTTCCCGCAACGGAGGTTTGGATAGAGAAGGAGGATCGGGCCCAGATTTTTCTCACCGGCGATTGTAGCCCTCGTGTTGTTCATTTTGATGTGCTTAACCCTTTTGTAGCTTCCGAGAGTGATCAACGGCAGCTCGGTGCGCAGCTGAAATCTGGGAGTCTCGATTCCCGAGCGAAATGGATTATTCCGGAGCCGATGTACCTCTTGAAAATAGCGTTGATGATTTTTGCCATTTCCTTATTGGCGTGGGGTACGTTTTCGTTTGGCAGTGTCTCATTCATCCCTTTCCTCGTGCCGGTTTCCGCATACTCTCTTCTCTCCAATGCCCCTCTTTTGTCTTTTGAAAGAGTTCTTCCGCTGGTAGTTCTTTTTTTGGCGCTCCTGATTGGAATCTGGTTGGCCCGTCGATTTACGGAACATAATCAGACGAGCGCTCTTGTTTTTCATCACACCGAAGAGAATTCTCGCTCGCTTCTCGGCGGCATTGTTGCTCTTGTTATAACCGTTGGAGCGGGATACCTGCGTTTTTTTCATCTCGACTTTGGGCTTCCTTTGAACTTCCATCCAGACGAAGTGCCAAAGGTCAACGCGATTATGAGGATGCGAGCGAGTGGAACCCTAAATCCGGATTATTTTCTCCACCCATCGCTTTTACTCTACTCAACATATGCGATGAACGGGATCTTGAGGGCGTTCCACCTTCTCGAAGGGAGTTTCCAAGAAACCGCGTATCTGGCTGGGCGGACGGTGAGCGCCTTGGCTGGGACGTTTTCTGTCTTTCTCACATACCTTATCGGGCGACGGCTTTTCAATGAAAGAGTCGGATTGCTTTCTGCTTTGCTCTTGGCAGTTTTCCCGCTGCATGTCACGAGTAGTCGGTACCTGAAAGAGGACGCACTTTTAACCTTCTTTGTGCTTCTCTGCTTTTGGGTAGTGATCAAAGCCGTTCAAGAAGATCGGCCGAAGCTGCTTCTGCTTGCTGGTGCTTTTGCAGGGCTGTCGAGTTCGGTGAAATACTCGGGGTTTCTTACCTGTGCGCTCGTGGCAATAGCCCCGTGGTATCGCTCGCGTTCTTTGATTCCTGACAAACGGTTCTTTCTTTGGGGTCTTGGATCGGCGTTCATTGCACCGGTCGCGTTTGTCGGAGCTTCACCGTACGTTATCCTCAACTACCAACGGTTTGAGCGTGATTTTGCGGCCGAGCGGAGCCACATGAACAAGGGGCATACTCTCGCTATTTCGGCGTGGTCTCAGTTCTGGATGTATCACTTTGCGAGAAGCATCGGACCCGGAATTTCGTGGATCACAACAGTTGTCGCGTGTGTTGGGGCCGGAATCTTACTCTGGAAGAGGCGGCTTGAGGGATGGCTCCTGCTTGGATGCGTATTGCTTTATTACCTGCCGGCCGAATATGTAAAGGCGAAACCAGCTCCACAACCAGAGCGGTACATCTTTCCGTGTCTCCCATTTTTGGCGTTACTCTCAGCCACGTGTGTCGATTTCTTCGTTGAACAGAAGCGATATATCGGGGGAGTCGCGTTAGCGGTCCTGGCCTTTAGCTTTCCATTAATCCGCTCGGTGCAGCTTGCGTCTGATCTCTCGAATGATACTCGTTTACAGATGGCCGAATGGGTTGGCTCACATCTCGAGCCAGGATCAACCATCTACGTTGACCATATGCGATATTCACCCGAGTTTAACGATCGCAAATTTAAGATCATTTATGCTCCTCGTGCTGTTATTCATCGAGACCTCGATGTGGGAGCGCTGAGAAAACAGGGAGTCGATTATTTGGTTCTTTCAAGTTTGTGGTTTGATCGGTACTTTTCTCAACCTCGAACTGATGAGGTTGTGCAGAAAAAGTTATTGAAGCTCTTTCGGGAATTGCCACTCAAGAAAGAGTTCTCGGTAGCAAGTGGAACGTATGGTTTTCACAATCCGCGGTTGTTGCTCCTTGAGGTCAAGCCTGAGGTGCAGCAGATCCAGCTACCAGAATCTCCGCCAGAGGAATCGGAGACCAGCGGTGAAACTGAGAAGAACCCCGACGAGCCAAAAGGAAATGTGTAGCAATCCGTACAGGATTGCTATAGTAACCAAGCCTCACAGTCCGAATTCGGAAAATGAAAAAAGTAGTCTCCTTCTTTAAGCCGACTCTGTCCCCAGCGAAGCTCCTCATGCTTTCGTTCTCGCTGTTTCTCGCGTGGTGGTACCGAGACTACTTCACCTCAGCCTCTGTCCCTTCGGTTGATCTGCCGTCGTTTATGTCTGGTGTTGAGAAACTGAGGTGGCAGTCTCTCTATGGCCGACTCTCATTCTATGATCGATCGGGTTTTTGCGGTTGGGCTCCTTTTCTCCTGTACGGAGTCATCCCCTCTCTTTTTGTTTCGGTTGTTTCCTACGGTGCCGAATTGTTCTCTGGACAGAGTGTGCGACTTGCGACTCACTGTTCTCTTGTTTTCGGCGTCGCACTTTTCCCGTGGGCTTTTCTGTATGCCATGACCCCTTTCGGCAGGGAAATTGTTGGAGCTGATCGATCTCAGTCGCGCTCAATGGAATTTGTTCGGGCGCTCTCCGCAATAGTCTTTTCATTTTGGTTTCTCAATCACGATCGGCAGTGGTACGGGATCGGAGCAGCTTCCCCGATGAATATCGGGTTGTTCGCGCAGCTCTTTGCTTGGTTGTTCATGCTGATGTATCTCGGTGCGCTGTTGAGGATAATTGCTGCGGGAACTTGTGGGAAAAGAGACGGCAAGATTCTCGCACTTTCGCTTGGGCTTCTGATACCGACGCATATGCTTTCGGCTGTCTTTTGTCTCTTTATTGGCGGACTCTCGTTGTTATGGTTCCGCGAAGCACGTGTGAGCCTGCTGAAAGCTCACATTTTAGGTTTCGGAGTTTCGGCTTTTTGGTTCTTTCCCTTTATCGCGTTTGTGGGGGATATCGCGCCGCTCGATATCCATCGACCAACTGGCGACATTCTCGAACTTTTTTTTCGTTATCCTCTGTGGGGGATGGTTCAAACTCTAAAGACTTGGTTTGCGACGGGAGAGCTCTCTGCTTTTAATCCAATTAATGTGCTCTTGCCGCTCCTAACAGTTATCCTCTTCAGTCATAGAGCTATTCCCCAAGCGGGGCTCCTGAAATCGTTTTTTCTCTTTTGCCTCTGTGCGTTTGTCTTCTTTAACAGTGGCTTTGTCGCAACCAGTCTTCAAGTAGGATTTCACTACTATCGCTTTATGGCGTATGTTTTTCTGCTCTGCACTGTTCTCTTTGCGTCTCTTCCTCTCGTTCTTTTCAGCAATGACCACTGCAGGTGGAAATACCTCTTGTTCGTCACCCTTTCACTCGGTTGCTTTGTCTCGACCGTGTCGCTTCCTCACTATGAGCGAGAGATGATTCGAAAAAAAGCGCATCAAGATTACCTTTCTGAAGAAGACCAGGTCGTTGACTTTTTTGAGAATCGCGAGGAGAAGGGCCGGGTATATGTGGAGTACTTTAATGACTATAAGAAATACGCGCAGCTCTCTGCTCATTACATAGTGTCACAGCTTGTTCGTCGAACTGGCTTTGAAGCGCTCCCAAATAGCCATCTCCAAGAGGCGCCAGCGTATCGAATGATTGCCGCCAGTGCTCAAATGCTTGGAGCGAATACGTATCATGTGCCCCTTCTGTACACTGATGGCGCTGAGCTTTCAGATAAGGTGCTCGTTCAGCAGCTTCGGGATTTTGGAATCACGCATGTGATTGCCGGGACAAAAAAATTTCAAGAGCGGCTTGAGCCATTTGCTAAGGCAGTAACGAAGAGGGGAAAGTACTGGATCGTAACGCTTTCCGATGAAGCACTTGCAAAAATAACGCCTCTCGGAAAAAAAATTCTTTTAGGCTATCGCGATGAGAACGGCACCGCCCCGTTTCGAATGGTTCAATACTATTTTTTTTCTCGTCAGGGACTCTATCGACACTTTGATTTAGTAGATCTGAACAATCACGGCGTGATTCCTGGCCAGGTGAGGGCTATCTTGGTCAACGGTCGCGATGACACTCACGCCGATAAGTTTGAAATTCGGATGAACTACAAACCTGAGTATCGACTTGATCATTATTCCCCTCACTATCCCCACAACGTCGAAGTTGACCAGTATCAAGCAATCGAGCGATTTTTAGAGGAGAAATTTCATCTTCGGGAGCAACTGAAAGCTCTCAAGCGCATAAAGTCTGAACAGAAAGATATGGTGAGACCGCAATTCGAGTGGCAGAGCGGGGATCAAGAGATCTCTCTCAAGGGGCTTCGGCCCTTTGGTTTGTACGAGTTGAACTACACCTATTTTGACTTGTGGAGGGCGAAAGGAGCGACCCTTTACAGAGGTATGGGAGAAAAGATATTTCTCAGTCCATCGCGAGATGAGGTGACTCTCTCCTTTAGTCGGTGGTATTCGCCCAGTGCGTGGCTCGGTCTTCTTGTCTCTCTCTTTTCCGTGGTGATTCTTGGACGAGCGAGGGGTGGTAAAAACGGATCGTCAGAAAAGTTATCATCATGAGTCAGAAGGGTTCTCGACTTCCATTCTCTTCGCTCTCAGTAGTGGTCCCGTGTTTTAACGAGGATGCGAATGTCATCGAAATTCATCGGCGAATTACATCCCTATGTCGAGAGCTTCCTCTTGAGTGTGAACTTATCTTTGTTGACGATGGTTCGTCCGATAACACCTGGAAGTGTATTGTTGAACTCGCATCAACCGATTCGGCGGTGAGAGGCGTTAGGCTCTCGAGAAATTTTGGCCAGCAGGAGGCTCTCCTTGCCGGATTAGAGTCTTCGCGAGGAGATCTCGTCGTGACGCTTGATGCGGATCTTCAAGACCCTCCGGAGGTCCTCCCAGAGATGATTACTCAGGCTGAGAAAGGTGCTTTCGTGGTT
Organism: Bdellovibrionales bacterium; assembly: GCA_020434565.1. Lineage (GTDB taxonomy): Bacteria > Bdellovibrionota_C > UBA2361 > UBA2361 > RFPC01 > JAGRAO01. The sequence goes on along the minus strand of JAGRAO010000046.1, from coordinate 3,557 downwards.
TACGGGAGAAGGAATAGGAGACGTCACGATCCAATCTTGAAGCGATTTTTCGCTGCCTCATTCTATGCTGTTATTCGTCGGGCGACAGGACTTGACATCCCCGCAAATACCGGTGAATTTCGACTCGCAAGACGCGAAGTGATCAATGCCGTGCTTCGGCTGCGAGAGGGACGACCTTTTTTGCGGGGAATGTTCGCATGGGTTGGCTTTACGAGAGCCTATGTCGAGTACGAGCGCCCCGAGCGCTTTGCTGGTCAGCCGAAGTTTACTTTTTCTCGTTCTCTTCAGTTAGCACTTGATGCCTTTGTCTCCTTTTCGGCGCTGAAGCAGAGACTGCTCTTTTTACTTGGAGTCTTTGTTCTTGCGTTTGCAGTGGCAGCGGTCTTGAGTGCCGGAATCTTCGGGGTGAGTGATGGACTCAACCAAGCTCTCTTTTTTGTTCTCCTGGGCTCGTTCGGCGCTTACCTCGTTATTTTGAGCTTCTTAAGCAATGACGCCCCGAACTCTCAGCGCCCAAACTTTATCGTCCAGGAAACCGTTGGGTATTCTTGAGGAATTTGTTCATCTCTCTTTTCGATCTCGCTTGCTCGTAGGTTTGTCCTTCGACTCACAGAGGTGTTATGCTAACGTTTCCCGCGGAACAACTAACGGAGAGGCTTACGGTATATGGGCTTTCATTCACTTCGATACATTTCAATTTTGCTTGCGAGTATCGTGTTTGCATTTGCCGCGACCGCATACGCGGGCCCAAAGGCGAAGTCCAAACGAGACCTCAACCGCATTTATAAGTTCGAGCGACGTCTTGCTCGAAGAATCCTCTCTGGAAAGATTTCACCGATTGAACTTTCGAATCTTGCGGCAGCTTCAAAGCTGACAGACTCCGATGGTGATGGCATCCCTGATATTATTGAGAGTGCCAAGGGTACCCTGGATGCTTGTGACACTGATACCGATGGAGACGGAAAAGACGACGGAGAAGATGATGATAACGGAGCAAGCTCCAGTTCGAGCAGCAGTGGCGGCTCAAGCAGTTCGTCATCAGATGATAACTCATCTTCTTCAAGTAGCAGTAGTAGCGGCGGTAGCAGTAGCTCGTCGACCTCTGATGACGATTAGCAGTACTCCTGTCTGAGATTATCGCTCGTTCATGAAAGGAGTTTTTTCTGTGTTGAAGTCGACGATCAGATCAATTCGACGCGGCTCGTACTCGTCAATAATCACTTCGAAAGCTTGAAGTGAGAAATTTTTTGAAAAATTTTTATTTGCTCTAACTTCCTGGAATTTCTCCGTCTCTCCATGGTGAGCTTTCTCTGCGAGCCATAAATTCTTTTCGATCGGTTTATAATAAGAGATGATACGACGAGAGTATCACATGTGTGTTTTAAGCGATTGCCCAACTTGTTCCAATTCGGGGATAGGCCAAGGAAAGAGATCGCTTGTTTTATTGAGGAATTATCATGTTTCCCCTCTCTGTCTTTCGAAGACCGCATACTCTCTTTTTGATTATTAAGAGACCTCCTCCCGGCCCGTCCGATCAATAGTCGAGATCCGTTCCTTATTTGAACTTTCTTTCTCTGAGGAGGCTATGCTCTCTCTTTGTGCTTTTTTCCTTGCGCTCTGTAGCATCGCGTATGAGCTGTTGTTGGGGCAGACCCTTTCGGCCTTTCTGGGGAACACGGTTCTCCGTTACAGCGTCACGATTGGACTATACATGATGTCGATGGGAGTCGGCGCGCTCTTTGCTCGAAGGAAAATTCTCGAGTATCCATTGCGTTCGCTTCAGTATGTTGAGCTTGCTCTCTCCCTCCTTGGCGGGCTGAGTCTGAGCTTCCTGTTTCTCGTGTATTCACTCGGCCTTGATGGAGTCGGATTTAGTGTCCTTGCGCATTTCTTGATTATTGTAATTGGGGTACTCACTGGGCTCGAGCTTCCGCTGCTCTTTTCTGTTGCAAGAGCGGCGAAGGGCACTGAGAGATCGATCATTTTGGGAATCGACTACATAGGTGCGTTTGCCGGAACCTTACTCTTTGCCTTTGTCCTCTATCCGGAGCTTGGCCTTTTTCCTTCGTGCTTCCTTGTTGCCTCCGTGAATGCAGTTGTCGGGCTCATGCTCCTCCAGTTCCATCGCTCTTCCGGCATTGAGAAGGAGCTTCACATCTCACATAAAATTCTTGGATGGCAGGCACTGGTATTGGTTGCCTGTCTTTCTGCGTATCTCTATTCAGATTTGATTCATTCGTTCTGGCTTGGAATATACACGTCGGGATAGACGAACTGAAAAGGAGTTATGGAAACACAAGAGATTGGCGAACATTACCTCCTTGAATTTATCGGTTGCAATGTTCTTCGCCTTCAAGAGTGCGAGACCATTCGACCAGCTCTTGTTCGGGCCGCGAAAGCGGGCAACGCCAGTATTGTTGGAGAGCAGTTTCATCAGTTCACGCCCTTTGGTGTGACAGGGGTTCTCTTGCTGGCCGAATCCCATATCTCAATACACACTTGGCCAGAGCATGCCCTCGCGGCAGTCGATATCTTTACCTGCGGTGACACGATGAATCCTGATCGGATTGTCCGTGAACTTCGGGAGTACCTTGAAGCAACAGAAGTCCAGATTCGAATTATGAAGCGAACTCAACGGGTACCTGAAGATGACTACTCTATCAGCAGTTAATGCTACCGAAGGTGTAGCAGAAAGTTCCTCTCGTTCGTACGCGGTGCTCTTCATCGCTGTAGTGCTTGCGGCGTGCAGCATTGTTTATGAGCTTTTGATTGCTCAAACGCTCTCAATGTTGGCCGCGAATACTGTTCGCTGGTACAGCTTATCGATCGGCTTTTTCCTCGTCTCGATGGGGTTTGGGGCGTTCCTCTATTCTCTTCTGCCAAAGGAACTGAATCGAATGCGTCTGCTCTTTTGGATTGAGATCTTTCTGTCCTTAATCGGTGCGTCAGTCGTTGCGGGAGTTCATTCGGCGCATATTCTCTATGGCTTCCTCTATGTAAGAGGATACGATCCTTCGGCAATTGCGGCATTTCTCCTTATCCCGCTCGCGTTGTGTTCACTCATCGGGATACTCTCGGGTTTTGAGATGCCGCTCTTGATGGACTTTGCGAAAAAGCAAGGTTCTGAGGATGACGCGAATGAAGTTTTGGCCGCGGACTATTTTGGTTCGCTCGTTGGTTCGGTTGCGTTCCCCTTCGTGCTTCTATCGTATTTTCAACTTTTTGAAATTGGTCTTGTTGTCTCGACTGTGAATGTTGCGCTCTCTTTTTTTCTGCTCTTCTATTACCTTAAAGAAGGGAAGGTTTGGTGGATAACTCAAATTGTAGTGTTGTGCACTCTTTCGCTTGGGCTCTTTCATGCTTTCGTGAACAGAGATCGAGTACAGCAATATTTTCTCCAGAAATATTATTATTACCTCCAATCAGCTGATACCCTGAGCCACTTATGGGATGGACTTCCAGATGTCCCCGAAGTGTTCTCAGTTCAGTCCCCCTACCAGAGAATTGATGTCGTACACGACAAAATTGGCTCTCCTGATGATGGTCTTATGAGGCTC
>JAGRAO010000045.1 GCA_020434565.1 Bdellovibrionales bacterium | reverse complement strand
AGTTGAAAAGCTCAAAGTGAAAGGTGAGATCGCAGAAGACTACTCACCAGAGTTCGTAGTAGGAGAGTTTGCAGTCACCTTTATGGCGACTGACGGAGATGTTTACTTCGATCGTATCATGAGTACGCTCGAGGGAGACGGTTGTGGAGCTGAACTTGACCGAAAGAACAAGCGAAAGAAGAAGAAAGGTAAAAAGGGCAAGAAAGGAAAGAAAGGAAAGAAAGGAAAGAAGGGTAACAAGAAGACTGGCCCTGGCAAAAATAGCAAATCATGGCAAGAGTACGTCGGTGAAGTCGATATCAACGCGTACACAAACCACGCCTATGGAGAAGCCGCGGTGTGGGATCCACGGGCTGACAGCGACGGAAACTTTGTGTACCCCGAATCAGTGACCCCGAAAGGAGGAGTTCTTCTCGAGTACTTCGATAGGAATGAATAACCTGGAAGCCGCGTGGGTGTAACTGCGCGGCTTTTAAAATTTCAGATGGAGAGGGCCCTTTGTGGGCCCTTTTTTCTGCCTTTTTTCAGCATTTTACTAGGATTTTTTTCATATAAATGGGAGATCGAGTACAAAGAGTGCGACTGAATACTGCACGAGAGATTTCCGTTTGGCTACATTTCAAGACCTCCGAGATCTTCAAGCTGAAAAACCTGAAGCCTTTAAGAGGGTTTCTCGTTATGCGATGCAGATTCTTTCCGGGCTTAACAACCGTGACGGCGTCTTTGAGGCAACCCGTTTCCCGCAATCCTTGCCTTGTTGCGAAGCAGAACTACGAGCTTTTGTTCGAAGAGACTGTGAATTTCCGGAAGCTGTCGGCTCGGCCCTGGTAGAGAACTTTCTCTTTCACCTCTCTGCGAGGCTTGATCCGCAATTAAAACAGGTTCGTTGGCCCAAGCGGTTGTCGATTGAGGCGATAGAAGATCTCGATACGAGAGTTCGCTATGAAATGCTCTGTCGAGGTGGATATTCAGCTGAGCGAGATCTTCGTCCCTCTGAGCAAGCATTTGTTTTTGAAGGAGACGTTGTTGCCCATGACTACTTTCGTGCAACGTGTATCCGCCCGCATGAATTTGGAAAGCTGATCTCTCGTTATGGAAAGGCAGTTATCTTGAGTTCATTGGACCCTAGCGAGACCCTGGCCGCAGAAATCCAATCCGGGCTTCAGCGGATAATCCAACGTTTTCGAAATGAGCCTCCTGAGAAAACAGGCCGAGCCGAGATCTTTCGGAGCTTTTTCCCTCAAGAGTTTTCAGATATCCGAGAGCTCTTGAAGCATTTCTCACGTGCGAAATCACTCTACCGACGCCATCCCATGTGGAATTTTATTCAGAAAACAGCTCTTCAAGACTACTTGCAGGGAAACCTCGAACAGGCGTCTCGGTATCTCTCTGACTGTGGCCTATCGGTTTCTAAGCGTGAGGAATATCTCAAGGGATTTGAGAGAGCGAGGAGAGCGTATAGAGGGTTTGATTCTGGAATTTCTCGTTCTCATTTTGAAAAAGAGGTTTCGAAATTCTTGCAGGAACAAGGGGCCCTTTTTCGAGAACAAGTTTCGTATCGAACATTCTCATCTACTTCCAGAAAATTCGTAGCGGATTTTGTTCTCCTCGGAGATGACAACCTGCCAGCGGCGGTAATTGAGATTACCTCGCTTGATGATGACTTTATTCACGATGAAGACTACGCTACTCGGATGAGTGAAAAGGAAGAGCTTGCGCGGACCGCAGGCTTGGGATTTTACGACCTCTGTGAATTTGATCAGTGGAAAAATATCCTCTTGAGACAATTACACCCGGCAGATGAACCAGTTGAAGGAGTTTTGGAGGTACACTCGCGTCAGTCCCTTGAAGGTTTCCCTTCTTTTCGCGGACGACCCTCTCGTAGGTCAGTCTGGGCTTTTATGGATGAAGCGCCCCGAGCGGCGTATGCAGTGCTTCGGGGATAAAGTGAGCTCTTATTCGCCATTCTGAGCAACGCGAGCTCGCTTCAGCTCACATCAGATCAGCTTTCTAGACCGGCTCTCGGCTGCTGCTATCGCGTCAGATAACTCAGTTCAGGTGGCCTAAGAGATCGTAAAGGGAGACCCTCGAGAACTGATCACCGAACGAGTCCCATCGCCGCAGGACGAGGACAGGGAGCGGGAGGGATTATTAATGCTCCCAACGCTCTAGATTCATAGCTTCTTCCGGAGAGAAAACGCCGCAGTCAGAATACATTGCCGCCTGGCGCGGTGAAAAACCAGAAAAAGCCCACGCATCAGCCTCCTCTGCAGAAAACCCGTGTAGATTCCAAACTCCTGCTTTTCGAGGATCCGAAAACCCTCGGTCAAGCCACTCAAGAACATCCACTGCAGTGATTCGATAAGCCCTCCAATATCCAGCCCGCTCTGCTCCAACGCCAGCATCGATCCATTTTCGAGCTTCATCTGCTGAGAATTCGGCGTCAAGGAATCCAAATTCTCCATACGCCAGGCAACAGATCTGATTCATGTCATGAATCTGGCAGAGAATACTTGAAGGGATAAGCAAGGCGTCTTCGAAGAGATCGGCTTCTGTGCCCTTGTCGAGACCTTTCTCTGCATCGAGAATTGCAGAAACATAGATCTCTTTTTGACGAAAAAATTCCTTTCCTATCTCTTGCTGATTTTTCCAGTGTTCGGCAATTTCAGGTGCCCCTAAATTTTCGCCGTAGTCGATCAGTCCGTTTATGTAGGCATTTCGTGAATGAACCTGACTCCCATACAGAGCCACGAGATACTTTAATGTATCCGCACTCGGTCCGCGTTCACGAAGATGAGAGAGATGCTCCTCTGCTCGCCTTGCCTGAGCTTTTAAGAGTTCCTTCGCCTCAAAAAAGAGGTCGAGTACATACTGAGCTTCTTGCGATTGATCAGAATTTTCGTGAATGACGAGGACATCTCCCTTCCAGATACCTTCCATCAGGTTGTGGAGAAAACGCTCTTCTTGGTCGAGTTGATACAAGACTCGTTTTTCAATCGGCATTCCAAAATTTGAAAGTAGCTCCGCATAAGCTCGCTGCCCTGCTTTTACCGCAAGGAGGGCATTAAGATATGCGTGGCAGACATTTGTTTGGTGCTGTTCCATTTCGTTCGTTTCTGGCCTTCTCCTCTTTACGATGCATTCAATCGGCCAAGAGACCTTAGGAATTCCCCTCTCTGGTAAGTCGTCACTTTTGCTCGTAAAGATAAGGGTTGGAGTTCAATCTGAGTCCTCGCGGGGCGGGAGCGCAGGGTGACAAATCACTCTAAAAAGGTGAACAGCTTCCACCACATCGGGACCTTACGCACAGTTCTTCACACGCCATAAAAGTGAGTGAGCGAGCGGGGAATTCTGCAAAGGCGCCAGGCTGTATTCGGCACAGTTTTTTGCATGAATCGAGTTCTTTTTTCTTGCATCGGTTGCAGCTAGAAGTCCCAGGGTCAAGAGCCTCTTCGGCGACAGCGCTCGCAGAGGCGTTGGGACAGGCCCTTGAAAGGCAATCTCTCCGGCAGTTCTTTTGCCTCGAACTGTCTTCTTTGAGGCAGAGTGTCACGCAGCTATCGCTCTCAAACTCGACGCAGTAGTCAGCGGTTTCTGACCCTTTGCCGGCCTGTGGAAGTTCTGTTTCATCTCTGCATTTGCCAGCAAGGCAATTTTTTTCGCAGTTTCGAAATGCGAGATCAAAGAACTCGCGACACTCCTCGGCACAAGTTGAGTGGTCCGTTTGGGAACAGATCCTGCGGTCAAATGGGAGAGAGAAGCCGCCATCACCGTCTATAGGATCAGTGCGTTGTGAATTTCGAGAGGAATCTCCCTCGGGAAGATCTTGGATTACCCAGTCGTTTCGACTTGATGGCTGCTTCCCTTCGGCTTCTCGACAATTGAGCTGGCGGCACAGGGAGAGACAGCCATCTTTGGCGAGTTCGTCCTCATAGCTACAGATCTTTTGACAGATCTCGGACTTTTCGCACGGTTCAGCTCCCCAAACGGGAATGGGGGTCAAAAAAACCAAGAGCAGGATGGCGGTGAAAAGTGTGGGATTCATGGGCTCTAGAAAAGACTACAGGAATTGCCCTATTTGCGAAACGAGCTCAAGAACCACCGCTTTTGAAATAATCTGCTCGGTCAAGTTACTCTGCTCCGTACTTTTCTCTTTTGGCGCTTGCCGGGTCTTGGAAAGAAAAGATGTCTCTCCTGTTGAGCGGTGCCGATAGGCCAAGAGAGAGCACCTTCCTCTAGGAGAGTGCCGAAATTTTTCCCCGGTATCGAAACGAGAGAGTGTGGTTGCAAGCGGTTCTTCTCCGCAATCCCCTCCACTCAGAGTATTCCCGATTGTTCGTGGTAAGTGAGAAAAAGAGTGTTGTTCCGATTGCTGAGAACCAGCTAGATTATGCCATACCGCTCTTTCATCGGAGTGCTTATGAAGATCTCAGAGATTATGACTCCGTGCCCCTATCACATTGATCCTACTACGACGATCGATTCTGCGCTTGAGATTATGGGTATCAACCAGATTAGGCATCTCCCAGTGGTCGAAAACGGGAGTTTGGTGGGAGTTCTCACTGAACGCCATGCCCAGATCGCGCAGATGGTGTCAGGGACAGAGAGGCAACTCCCTTGTGCGTCTGATATCTGTACCGACGAACCTATGGTGGTTCTTGAAGATGCGTTGGTGGCTGATGTTGCTCACGAAATGGCTGAGACCAAATCGGACTGCACGCTCGTAGCGAACAACGAGGGGGACCTTGTGGGGATATTCACAACGACTGATGCCTGTCGGCTGATTCATCTTATGCTCGATCAGCCAACGAGTTAGCGGTTTGTGTCGAAAACTCTTGGAGATGCAACCTCAGTCGATAGAGTTGGTGGCCGCTCTCTAAGTACTTCTTCTCAAAGAGCGTGAGAGGGGTCTCGGTCTTATATTCCTGGTTATCGATCTTCTCTTTAGATAAGCCGGCGACTTTCGCGGCAATTTCAAACTCATCAGCATAGATCTTCCAATTCGTTCGAAGCTCAAGCGTTGCTCCAAGGAGCAAGAGTTCTGGGAAAATGGGGTGTCCGTGCCACCGTCTCTTAAGGTGCTTTGCCTTAGGCCAGGGATTGGGATAAAGCACGAAATGGTGCTTCAGTGAAAGCCTTGATTCTCGAAGCAGCCTCCAAAAGTCTGCAAGTTCTGCCCGAAGAAAAAGGACGTTCTTTGGTAACGGGCTCCTGTCGAGGGCTCGATTGATTCGCACCTGAGATTTATCTACACCAACTACCAGCGATTCAGGATTCCTGATTGCCAGAGAGAGGGTGCTCTCACCGGTCCCGCATCCGGAGTCGAGGAGAAGTTCTCCATTGGCGTTTTCTAAAGCGGGCAGGGCATGCTTAAACGCTTCTACTGTGTGCGGGGACAGCGGTTTCTGGAGGGGAGTTCGGAGGTGCCGTTTCACCGTTCTCTCGAGAGCGGAATGGCAGCCGCAATAATTGGTTCGGACACGGGGAGAGAGTCCGCCCAACTTGGGACTAGTGGCTCGGACAAATGGATGGTTCTGCTCGCTCATTCTCTGAACTATATTCAACGATGCTGCATCCAATTATTATGGCATCATCTCACGCCGGAAAGAGCTGAAAGATGGAACAGCAAGGTCATTTGGGCAATCGGCCCCCGGTGGGGAGGTCGGGAGGAAAGATGAGCCACCAGAGATAAGCGATATGACCGTTCAACCGTTACCAATTTCAAAGCGAGCGAGACTTACCCCTTCATCTCCAATCCGAAGACTGAGTCATCTTGCTGCGCAGGCTCGCATGAGAGGAAGATCGCTGTACCATCTTAATATCGGGCAACCTGACCTCGCCTGCCCTCAATCGTTTCTCGACGGTCTAGAGAAAGCAACATCATCGCGAGTAGCGTATGAGGACTCTCAAGGACAACGCGAGCTGATTGAAGCGTGGACTTCTTTTGTGAACTCGCTTCTCGGTGTTGAGACTCTACCGACAGATCTGTTGGTAACAATTGGAGCGAGTGAAGGATTGAGTCTCGCGTTTATGGCATGCTGTGATCCGGGGGACGAAATCCTCATATTTGATCCGACATATGCCAACTATATCGGATTTGCTGCGCTGACAGGGGTTCACCTTCATCCCCTTGAGACTCGGCTAGAGGATAACTTTGAACTCCCAGAGCGAAAGATGATCGAAAAAAATCTTCGCCCGAATACCCGTGCAATTTTGTTTTGTAATCCGAACAATCCCACTGGAAGAGCATATCCAGAAGAGACGCTTCGAATGCTGCTTGAGATCTGCGAAGCAAATGAGCTTTTCCTAATAATAGACGAAACGTATCGTGAACTTACTTTCGATGGGATCAGCTGTCCCTCCATCCTTCAAATAGCCCCGAACCACTCATCGGTAGTTGTGGTCGACAGCTTGTCAAAACGGTTTAGCCTCTGTGGAGCTCGTCTCGGCTTTTTGTACACCACTCATCCAGGATTGAAAGGGTGTATTTTGAGTATGGCGCAAGCTCGGCTCTCTGCACCTTCGCTTGAACAGAGCGCCGCGGCTCATATGCTTCGGCACTTCTCTCTCTCTGAACTTCAGGAGGTAAAGAACGAATATCAGAGACGCCGAGACGCTCTCCTCGAAGCTCTCAACGAGGATCCCAGTATCCGCGTCTATCGTCCTCAGGGCGCTTTTTATGCTGTCGCAAAGTTGCCGATAGATGACGCCGAAGCATTTGCAAAGTATCTTTTAGAGGAATATCACGACAACAACGAGACGGTATTTCTTGCGCCCGCAGCAGGATTTTATATGGGACGAGGTCGTGGCGAGTCTGAAGTTCGGATGGCGTTCGTCTTAGAGGCGCAAAAGCTTGCTCGAGCCGCCGAGATTATCGTTTCGGGGTTAGGACGATACCGAGCTGAGAGAGCTCAGGAATAGTTCGTAAATCCGACGAGCGAAGATCTTCGTTTCCTCTTGCCGACGAAGGAGAAGAGGGGAAACAAGCAATTGGGACGAAAGGCTCCCGCTTCCCGAATGAGTCCAACCCGATTCGTAACTCACTTGGTATAGTGAGGGAAAAGTCTGGTTGTTGTTACGCTGAGCGCATGCCGGAGGGCCTGTCGATAGAATGGATCATTTGAATCATCCGAAAAGATCTGATCTTCGACAAATCCTTGAATCTCTAATTCGGACCTTCCATCCGCTAGGGCTCCCGCCACTTCACTTTCAACATCATGCAACGTCTGAGAGAGCTCGCGAATGTGTTTCATTGCAAGAGCTCCGGAGAGCACGCCATCAAATGGCATTGCGAGGTTTCGAAAAGAAATGTCCTTGAAGCTCTCGAGGAAATCTCTCGTCGATACAAAAGGCGCAGAGCATCTTGGCGCAGGAAGATTATTTCCTCTAAAGAAACCGAGACACTTTCCGGCGACTATGCATCCCTCGCGAGGAAAATAGAGGGCCGAAACGACCTCTGAACACTCTCGATGTGAGAGCTCATGGGCTTCAGCTTTATCAAGCGTTAGGCAACTTGAGCGATTCATGAGCAAATCGAGAGGTTCTGCCAAAGGACGAGGTGGTGTGAGTTTGGGATACAGCGTGCCAAGGATTTTTTCTTGAGAGCAGTAAGACTCGACCAGCGAGTAACTTGAAAGGGAATGGAGGATTTGATCGTTCGAAGCTATCTCAATCCGTGGATGATCGGTGAGGAGAAGCGCTAGGGCACCTACACGCTCGTAGGTATCAGAGGTGAGATACACTCGCGAAAGAGAGGAGGGGGCAATGCCGAGAGAAGTGAGACGTTTTTTAAGAAAGGGATAAAAAATGGGAGGACCTGTATCAACGAGTGAAAGTCTCCCGGAGAGTTCCTCGATGACATAGAAGCATGCTCTACCAAATGTCAGGAGGTATAGGTTACTACCAATTTTCCCGCTGGTTTGAAAAAGCACGGGGTTCCTCGATTTCTAAAAAGAAAAGCTTAGGAGCAAGAGAGAGCATCATGCTTTTTTTAGGGAAAGCTCCCTCCTGACTGTAATCATGCGTTTAAGTCGTGTACAGAGAGATTTGTCTTCGAAAAATTTTGAGTCCACCTCTAGGGATTTAGAGAAGGGAAGGGAACTCTTTTTACATGAATCTGAGGGGTTTGCGAAAAAGAGAGATTTTGTTTAGGCCGCAGACATTACCGCGGCCTAAACAGGTGATGATACCTCTCCTCTACTGATTCGCCGCGAGTGGCTCGTCCTGGAGTTCAACTTTCTTACGGGAGATCTTGCCACCCTTAGATTCCTTACCGCTCTCCCCTTCAACTACCTCAAGTTTAGGAGATGTTGGACTTTCCTCAGGATTCTCCTCTTCTGTTGCGGTTCCGATTCCTACGGTTGAGAGGATCAGGTTTCTAATTTCAGTTTGTACCTCGGGGTTTTCTCGCAAAAAGATCTTTGCTCCCTCTCTTCCTTGACCTAAGCGCTCCCCTTTAAAGGAATACCAAGCGCCTGCTTTGTCGATAATTCCTTTTTCTACTCCTAGGTCCACGATCTCCCCGACCTGACTAATACCTTCGTTGAATATGATATCAAACTCTGCCTGCCGAAATGGCGGAGCTACTTTGTTCTTCACAACTTTCACTCGAGTACGGTTGCCAGTCACTTCGGTATTATCCTTAATTGAACCGATCCGTCTGATATCAAGCCTCACGGAAGAGTAAAATTTGAGGGCGTTTCCTCCAGTTGTGGTTTCTGGAGAGCCGAACATAACGCCGATCTTCATCCTGATTTGGTTAATGAAAAGGATCGTAGTTCCAGCTCTGCTCGTAAGAGCAGTGAGCTTTCGGAGCGCTTTACTCATGAGGCGAGCTTGAAGCCCGACTTGCTGGTCGGTCATTTCACCATCAATCTCTGCTCGTGGAACGAGAGCAGCTACAGAGTCAACAATTACAAGATCGACAGAAGCTGAGCTGATAAGTGTTTCGCAGATATCAAGTGCTTGTTCTCCACAATCTGGCTGACTCACGAGGAGAGCAGACGTGTCAACGCCGAGCTTTCTTGCATATTGCACATCGAGTGCGTGCTCAGCATCAATGAAGACCACGGTCCCCCCCTTTTTTTGGCACTCTGCCGCAAGGTGGAGAGCGAGCGTCGTTTTTCCAGAAGACTCCGGACCGTACACTTCACAGATCCTTCCTCTCGGAATCCCTCCTACACCGAGAGCGATATCGAGGCCGAGGCTTCCACTCGGAATAGCCTCAACGTGCTGAGCATCGTTGTGGCCGAGCTCCATAATTGCACCTTTGCCAAACTTTTTCTCAAGCTGGCTGATCGCCGTCTGGAGCGCATGTCCCTTGTCATCTTTTGATACTGCCATCGGTTTTCCTTGTCAGATTAATACAGTTAAAATTTAAACAAATGCGGAAGTCCTCTTTCAAGAACCCCTCAACGAGATCGTGACTAATGGAGTTCCCGGATCACACCTATTACTCTTCCTTGGACCGCAACTTCATCAAGAGTCATCGGCTCGAGCCTCGGATTAGCAGGAATGAGCATGACCTTACCACTCTTTAATCGCCGATAGGTTTTTAAAGTTGCGGTTCCGTCCTCGAGAAGAGCTACCACAATCTGACCGTTCTCAGCTTGATCTTGCTTCTTGATAACCACTAAATCGCCATCACAGATATGAGCATCGATCATGGAATCTCCACTCACTTCGAGACAGTAGACCTCACCCTTTCCGTTGATCATACTCGGGGGGATCTCAATGGTGGTTTGCTGCTCGATCGCATCGATGGGCCGACCGGCAGCGATTACTCCGACGAGGGGCACTGCAGTTGGACCAAGTTCAGGAGTGAACACATCGACAAGTTCGATAAACCCATCGTCTCCACGACGAATAAACCCCTTACTCTCGAGCCGTTCGAGGTGAAAGTGAGCAGTAGAAACTGACTTTACCCCGATGTGCTTGGCGATCTCCTTAAGGGTTGGGCCATACCCACGATCAGCGATAAAATTTCGGAGGAACTCGAGAGTTTGTCGCTGTACAGGGGCGAGGGTGCTCGATTTGAAACCGGAGTTTGTATCATCAGTTTGTGCCATGAGGTGCCTTGAATCTCAATCAGACGAGAAAACCAGCAACTTAAAAATAATAATATCAATAAGATATGATTCTCTATGGAAGTAGTATATGCAAATATACTAGAAAGGGGCAACAGTGAATTTTCTCTTTTCCATCAACAAATTTTAGAGGCTTTCCGATTTCTCCTTTACGGTCTCGGCTTTGCCGGTAATTTGAGTGTGCTCTGGTGCGAAATGGAAGGAAAAAGATACGACTTCTTTTAGTCGACGAGCAGGACGGCTACTTTGAGCTGTTGCGCCAGTCCGCAGATATTTGGAACGAGCGGTTTGAGTTTGAGTGTCAGATGGTTCGTTCTGCCACCGAGGCGATTCAAAAACTCTCAGAATTCCAACCGAGTGTTATCATTTGTGACACGCATCTCTCAGACATGTCCTGCGTCGACTTCGTGGCACAGCTTTCAACCAGAAAAACCCCAGTCGTCGTTGCTTCAAACGAGAATTTCCCCGAATTGCGAGAAGAGCTTATTCAGAGTGGGGCGCTCGACTGCATAGCAAAAACAGACGATCCGGATGACGTCGAGCTCCTTCTTGAAGAGTTAGCTGAAGTTTCTGAAGATTTCGAGATGGCTCATTAGGCAAGCTCTGAACAAGTCCCGATCTCTCGTGAAAAGAGAATCACAGTGAGCTCAGGATCGAAATTCCTTGCTCCTCCCACTCGTCCCTCTCCAGACGATGAGAGGAGAAACCTACAACGAAGAAAAGAATACACTCACGAATCTGGGTGAAGAGCAGAACGAAGACAAGGAGCGGGAGCCCGGTTTGGCGAGGAGGAGAAACGCTTTGGAGAGCTTCCCCCTTTTCCTTTTCTCTTGGTTCTGAAATCGTTATGATCAAGGCTCATGGAAGTACTCTTTTCATCCTTTTCAGTCTCTTCGTTTATCCTAGGCTTTTGCTGCGTTCTCCTTTTTGTCCTTCCTGGTTTTTATTTCTTTCTCAAGGCTCGCTTTACTTCTGAGGTTTCCAAACTGAGCGCAGAACGTTCGGTTCTCGAGGAGCGGTTTCGATCGGTACAAGATGAGTTGGCGGAGAGAGGGGAGCTTCAAGAGGCGGCCATACACCGTGAAAAGCGAATTTCTGAACTTGAAACGCTTCTCGAAGAAGAGCGTCGGCTTGGGAGAGAGAAAAAGGAAGAAGTTGATCGTACAATACAAGGGATGCAGCGAGCGTTTGAAGGCCTCTCTGCGGAAGCGCTTCGGAATAACAATAAGGCTTTCATGGAACTCGCACAGAACGCCTTTGGGAAACTCCAAGAATCGGCCAAGCAAGATCTCTCGAACCGCCAGTCTGCGATAGGTGAGGTTTTGCAACCCCTCAAAGAATCGCTTGAGAAAATGCGGGTTCAAGTTGAGAAAGTCGAAAAGGAACGGGTTGGGGCGTATTCGTCTCTTGTAGAACAGGTTCGCTCGCTCTCCGAAACTCAGCAGATGCTTCAGCATGAGACGGGAAACCTCGCTCGGTCTCTGCGGCAACCGGCTGCTCGTGGCCGCTGGGGAGAAGTTCAACTCCGTCGAGTGGTCGAGATAGCGGGAATGAGCGCTCACTGCGATTTTACTGAGCAAACCTCAGTCACCTCCGAAGACGGAGCCCGGCTCCGCCCCGACATGGTCGTGCGACTTCCCGGGAAGAAAACCGTCGTGGTGGACTCCAAGGCTTCGCTTATTGGATATATCGAGGCCATAGAGGCGCAAAGCGAAGACGAAAAAAAGGTGCAGTTATTGCGACATGCGAGACTGGTTCGGGCTCACATTAAAAAACTTTCGGAAAAGTCATATTGGCAACAGTTTGAGAATGCACCTGAGTTTGTTGTGTTGTTTCTCCCTGGGGAATGCTTTTTTAGTGCGGCACTCGAACAAGATTCAGAACTGATTGAGTACGGCATGAGGAATCAGGTTGTCATCGCTACTCCGACGACACTCATTGCCCTTCTCCGAGCCGTTGCATATGGCTGGGATCAGGAGCGAGTGGCTGAGAGTGCACTACTGATTAAGCAGCTTGGAAAGGAATTGTACGAACGTCTTGGGACAATGACTTCTCACTTGGAAGATGTGCGCAAGGGGCTCATGCGAGCAGTTGATTCCTACAACAAAGCCATCGGATCGTACGAGTCCCGAGTGCTCGTCTCGGCCAGAAAGCTCGGTGAGTATGTCTCTTCCTCGACGGAGGAGACTCGTGTTCAGGTAGAGCGAATTGAGCATCAACCACGAACGATTACCTCATCCCTGGGGGAATCTTCTAACGGCGAAAGCGAGTCGCGCACCTCAGACTCGCTTTCCAACGAGCCGAATTAGGCGGCTTCCTGGTATCCCGACGCCCCTCGGGCGTGAGGGTTGTTTCCGTAAGAGATTACCGAGGAACTCGTGTAGTCTTCATAGAACCGGTGCAATTTCTTTCTCAGCATCAGGCGAGAACGGTGAAGACGTGATTTTACTGCGGGAACCGAAAGGCCGAGTACCTCACCGACTTCTTGGTTCGAGAGACCATCAACATCTCGCAAGATAAAAATCATTTTGTACTCTTCAGGAAGTACTTGAATCGCTTCTTCTATCTCTTGTCGCATCTCGTGCCGTGAAGAGATGAAATTAACGTCGGAGGCATCACTTCGTTGCCAGTGGGACTGGGCCTCTCCTCCGGTTGAGCACAACTCTTCAAGGCTTACGGCAGAGTGTTTTTTGCGATTTCGGAGTTTCATGAATGCTGTATTCGCGGTTATGCGATACAACCAACTCGAAAACGCTGACTTCCCTTGAAACGTGTCGATCTTTGTGTGGACGGTGATAAAAACGTCCTGGAGGATCTCCTCTGTATCCTGCTCATTCCGAGTAATTCGGAGAGCGAGGTTGTGCACCTTTTCGCTGTAGCGGTTGAGGAGCTCCAAAAAGGCGCCCTCTTCTCCACGCTTGAACATCTCAACGAGTTGGCTATCTTTGCGGCTATCTTCCATGAACCTCTCCCTGCTAAAACAAGATTCTAAAATCTTGCTACCCACTGTTGCCCTTCAAACCTCATAGTGCGGAGATTGACAGGAGAGGAGCGGTCAGTTGTCACGGAATTGTACCAACCTTGTCCTTGGTATGTAATTTCAACGATCTAGGAGGATTTTCTGCCCTCCAATAAGAAACTTCCCCGTCCGCGGGCCCCAGTTGGTGGCCTTGAGGCCTCAACGGTTGCGTCGACCGGTGTGGAGTTATGAAATGGCGCTTCAGACCCATCGAGAGGCGAGTGCTTGTCGATGGATAATGCGATCGGAAATGGAGTCTTGAATGAACGAACGAGTCGTACATTGTGTAAAGCTTGGGAAGGAGCTTCCGGGTCTCGCGAAACCACCTTTTCCTGGGCAAGTTGGAGAGATGATTTACGAGAAGATCTCTCAACAGGCTTGGGACATGTGGCAGAAGGACATGCAGATCAAAGTGATTAACGAATACCGTCTGAACATGGGAGACAAAAAAGATTACGAGATGCTCGTGCAGCAGATGCTCGCATTTCTCAACCTGAATGACGAAGATCTGGTTGAAGTCGAAAACGCTGAGCGTGGCAGAGGGTAACACCGCATGGGATTTCGTATCGCCGTCATTGGTGGCGGAAATATGGGTACCGCTTTTGTGAGTGGGATCTTGGGGAAAGGCCTCATGCAGCCACGAGAGCTGTGTGTAGTGGAGCCGGATGCCCGGAGACGAGGAGAGCTCTCCCGGCAACTTGGTTGCGAAGTGTTCGAAGCTCCGTGCGAGGCGATACGCTCCTCAGAATGTCTCCTTTTGGCGGTTAAGCCTCAGATTTTTCCGGAGTGCGCTGATATTTTGGCTCCCTACGTGGATCAAACTCCCTTGTGTGTCTCTCTTATGGCAGGGGTCTCGCTCTCCACTCTTCAGAAAAATCTTCCCGTTGTTTCCTCGTTCGTAAGGGCGATGCCGAATCTTGCCGCTCGAGTTTGTCAAGGTGTCACCGGTTACTATGTCGGCTCTCAGCTTGAGCCTGAAACTGAGAGTTTCCTAAAAGAGATCTTTGCGTCAGTTGGTTTCTCGCTTCGACTCGGTTCGGAGCAGCTTGTCGATGCCTGTACAGCGCTCGCTGGAAGCGGACCGGGATTTCTCTTTGCGATTCTTGAAGCGTTTGTCAAAAGTGGAAAGGAGTTTGGATTCACCGCGAAGGAGAGCGAAGAACTCGTATCGTATACCGTACTCGGCTCTCTCGCATTGTGGCGAACGTCCTCCAGTTCGCTTTCGGATCTACGCGAGCAAGTTACCTCGAAGGGAGGAACCACCGAAGCTGGCCTGAACGTTTTTCTTGAGAGAGACCTCGATGGATCTATTCGTGAAGCATTGACAGCGGCCTTTCGTCGCGCCGTTGAACTCTCGGGCTCCTAGGGAAGCCCCGCATGAAAGTCTTCTTCTCTTTTCACGGCTACCTATTGGACTGTTTGCGCGAATGAGTCTCTCTGTCGTCGGTAAAGGCGCGCTTTCGGAGCAATGCTGACCGACGGCTTCTGCTGGATTGGGACCGCGTGAACAGTCGCAAATTGGAACCAGGATGGTGGAACAACGTTTCGAACTGTCCGATACGGCGCGAGCCGACAACTACCTGAACTTTCTATCGATTTTTAGAGAAAGTTTGCCCTCCGGAAGGCTTAAAAAATCTTCTTAAGAATGGGTAAAACGGAACCGATAGATTTTCTAGAGCGTTACAACGCTCATGAGAAAGTAGCGAGAACAAGTAAGGAATGCCCATGTACGGGAAGAACGCCCACAACCAGTACCAAACCGTACAAGTAACAACCACTGATCGTGGTCGCCTTCTTCTCATGATGTATGAAGGTGCGTTGAAATTTCTCCGTCAATCAAAGGCCGGGCTCGAGTCAAACGACATGGCCAAATTCTGCAGATTCTTGAGTAAAGCGCAGGCAATTATTGCTGAATTGATGAATACTTTGGATTTCGAAAAAGGCGGAAAAATCGCCAAAGATCTCGATAGACTCTATGATTTTATGCTGTTCTATCTCACCGAAGCAAACCTGCACCGTGATGCAAGGCGTGTTGAAAAGGTGATAGGTCTCTTGGAAACGGTTTACGCAGCGTATAAAGAGATTATCGAAGGCGAAAAAGCCAAGGAGATCTCTTCTCAGCAAGCGGCGGCTCGCCCGGCTGTGCAAGCTCCAAAGCCGTCATCGAACTCGCAAAAAACCGAGGGGCAACCTGAGCCGAGGCGAGTACAGATATCTCTTTAGAAACATCTTGGACCTCCGATTCTTAAAAATTTCCGTTCTTTCTGCTACTTAGAGCGTAAGATCCCTAGACCTGAATTCGAAGGAACATCCGTGGATCTCGCGGCATCTTAAAAGCAGTGCGGCCTCCGTGTGCGCACCTCTTTCTTGGCGGACTAAAACCCTCTGAAGTATGGCTGACGAACAGAAGCTCTCAAAACTCATGCGTGACGACTGGAATCGACGGGTCGACCACGACTACCGCTTTTGGATGAGCGATGGCTATAGCAGTGATGAGGCCATGTGGGAGAGCGGGAGAAGAGATTTCTCGATAATCTCAAAGGACATTTCGGCGCTCCGTGAAAAGCGAGTTCTTGAACTTGGCTGCGGAGTGGGACGGATGCTTCGGGCCGCGAGTGAAGAGTGTAGCGAAGTAGTCGGCATCGATGTCTCGGATGTCGCGCTCACGAAAGCAGAGGAGCTCTTAAGCGATCGAGAAAATATTACCCTTGTACAGGGTAACGGAATTGACCTTCATCCCCTTGAAGATAATTCATTTGATCTTGTCTATAGTTTTGCGGCGCTCTCGAGCGTCCCTGCGCAAATTATCGCTCGGTATCTTCACGAGATGCAGCGAGTCGTGAAGCCGAATGGGGTAGTTCGACTGCAACTCTACCTCGGCACCGAACAGCTCGTTGGGGCAGAGGACACTCTCCATGTCCGATGCTTTGAACAATCACGATTTTCTCGAGCGGCGGAGTCTGCTGGCTTTCATATTGATTGCATCGAAGACCTCATTCTCCCTTTCCAGGTCTCTTTTGAAGAGGTCGGGATCTGCGCGAAAGTAGTGAGTCTCCGCAAGTTCGATCAGCCGCAGGTCGCTCACGATCAGACTGCGCTCATTCTCCTCTCTTCGCCTGAGGGAGAGATGCCCGAAGCTGTTACTGGCGTTGATGTCGAATGCTGGATGTCCCTCAACTACGCTCAGGAACTTGCCGAAAAGGGTGAAACGCTTCTTGCTCGGAAAGCGCTCGAGTATGCAGCGAGCCATACTAATACTGCGGCAATAGATGTTCGAGATCTTATGGAACGGATCGTCCAAAAAATTGAGGCCAATGAACGGGTAGCGCAGACTCGCGAGCCTCGACTGGCGAGGTCCGAGAAAGGAGAGATTTGGGAGAGAAATCTCCGTGCACTCAGTGAGTCCTTTCCAGAGTTGATCGAATGCGCGTCGTCTTGTGAGGATGCGAGTTGTGAGGCGATCGAAGTTCGAGATACCGAAGAAGGGCCGTCGCTCTTTTATCGAGGACAGTCCCTTGATCATCCGACCAAGCCTGTGAAGGCAGGACAAACATGGCTTCGAAACAATCGCGGTCAAATCGAAAGTGGAGATTGCGAAAAGATTGTCGTTGTGGGCCTTTCCTTGGGCTACCACATAGAGTCTCTTCTTGAAGCCTATGGGCCAGAGATCTCAGTTGTGGTGATCGAACCTGATGAAGAAGTTTTCAAAATATCGCTGCGAAAGAGAGACTTTTCAAAAATATTCTCTCGAGTTTCAAAACTCATAGTCGGACAACCTCAGCATTTTGACTTCTTCTCTGGCAAGACGGAGCTAATCATTCGACCGCAAACACAAGCGTTGAATGAGACTCTTTGCCAAACCCTTCGCTCGCGGTTCTATGGAGCACGTGGACTGGCGATGATCCATCCTTCTATAGGAGTTCTTGGCCCAATAATGGGAGGAACTCTTCCGATTCTCGGATATACCTCCCATGCACTCGCTCAGCTCGGCCAGAGAATTCGCCCGATAGATATGAGCGGATTTAAAGGTGGCTTCAACGAGCTGGACGGCTTTGTCAAAGATGAGATTCGCCAAGCTCTTGTCCGAGGGAAATACACCGAGATGTTGTCGGAGGTGATTCTCGAGTCGGTGAACGAAAAGCCAATAGATATCCTCATTTGTATGGCCCAAGCGCCAATCTCAGCGAAGGCGCTTACGGAGCTTCGCAATCGTGGTGTTATCACAGTGTTGTGGTTTGTCGAGGATTACCTTCGATTCCACTCGTGGCGTTACATGGCGCCTTACTACGATTTTATTTTCACAATTCAGCGGGGGGACTGTCTGACTGCCTTAAAGGCGGCGGGGGCTGGTGAGACGCATTACCTTCCGGTTGCCTGCGACCCAGCGGTACATGCTCCCTTACGACTAACGGAAGATGAAAAAAAGCGCTGGGGTTCGCCGGTCTCATTTGTCGGAGCAGGGTATCACAACCGACAGCAGATGTTTGCTTCGCTTGCTGAACTTCCATTTAAGATCTGGGGAACCGAGTGGCCCGAGTGTAAGCCATTTGATGGAATGGTGCAGGAGAAGGGACGTCGCCTTACCCCAGAAGAGTACGTAAAGATCTTTAACGCTACGACGATTAATATCAATCTTCATTCTTCTACTGAACGAGATGGAGTCGATCCGAACGGTGACTTCGTCAATCCTCGAACCTTTGAACTCGCTTCGTGTGGGGCATTTCAACTTGTTGATGAACGGTCGCTCTTGACGGAGTGTTTTGAACCGGGAAAAGAAGTAGTCACGTTTCACAGCAGGGCTGACCTTGTTGAGAAGATCCACTATTACCTAAAGCATGATGACGAAAGAGCGAAGATTGCTCGGGCAGGACAGGAAAGGGTTCTTCGGGATCATACCTATCACTCGCGTCTTCGGGAGATGCTATCGTTCATCTACAGCTCTAAGTTCGAACAACTCAAGAGACGCCAAGAGGCCTCTCCGTGGAGCAAATTGCTGCGGAGGTCAAAGGTGAACGAGGAACTTCACAAGCGGTGTACGGTTGCTTTCGAACGGGGTGAAGAGCCCAATCTTGATGGACTCGTTTCAGATATTGTAACCGGGCAGGGCAAGCTCTCTGAAACGGAGAAGAAACTCCTTTTCCTCTTTCATGTTCGAAAACAAATGATTCGTATGCGTCAAGAAGAGCGGGGAGGGAGCTGATGCTACAGACGAGTCAGATGAAGAAACGGCATCCTCACAAGAGCAATGTTTTGTTGGTGAATATTACTCGTCTCGGCGACATGCTCCAGGCTACTCCGACCATAGCCGGAATGAAGATGGAAAATCCTGATTGCAAGATAACAGTACTGGTCGAGAAGCAATTTGAGGCCGTCTGTCACACTATCCCCAACATTGACTCGGTCATGAGTATAGACCTCGGTATGACCGTACGATCCTTGGCTCGAGAGCAGGATGGGATTGTCGACGCGTTTGAGTATGTCGGAGAGGTAGTCGAGTCGTTAAAAGAGCGAAATTTTGACTATGTCCTCAATATGTCATCGTCGGCATATACCGCATTGCTCTTGCGATTAGTCGATGTGCAAAGGCGAGGAGGATGGACCTCTGATGATGAAGGATATCGAATTATTGAGTCAGATTGGGCTCAGTTGTTTGCAACTTCAGTCTTTCATCAAAACCGCCAGTTTAATTCTCTCAATTTAGTTGACGTTTTTCGGTGCTCGGCAGATGTCGAGCTTCATCCTGAACACCTGCTCATTTCGGTCAGTGATGCTGACCTCGAATATGCG
>JAGRAO010000044.1 GCA_020434565.1 Bdellovibrionales bacterium | reverse complement strand
CACCAGGATCAACAGAGTGGCGAGGGTCTCTTTCCTCCGGGAGAGGTCCCTCAGCAGGCCTCGCTTCTGTGCAAGTCTTTGGATTTAGGAGCGAGCCTCCTTGAGTATGTGCTTCTTATCGCTCTTATAGTGCTCCTTGCCTTAGGCTCTCTTCGTTTTTTTTCAACTACCGCCAGCACCCGATTTAGTGAGATCGCAAGCGATATAGGCAATGTGCTTTGAGAGCCCTGCCTTTTTCTTTCGAGTGGGCCAACGGCTCCCTCCTCCATCGAAGCTCTTAAGATCGATTTCGGGCTAAGAATTCTGAGAAAATTTCCTATAAACGGTGGCAAAATGACCCCGTTTTGTTTTTGAGCTTATCCTATCGAAACATTTAGCGTTCTGATGATGTGACCGATAGATATCAGGAGAGAGTTCTCAGAAACTTTGGTAACGAACACTATGGATATTACGCAGCTCCTCCAGTTTGCCGTGCAGCAAGAAGCCTCAGACTTGCATATTAGTTCGGGTGAACCGCCAATGGTTCGGGTTCACGGTTCAATGAAAAAGATCAAAGTCCCACCGCTCACCTCTGAGCAAACACATTCGATGATTTACGACATCATGAATGACTTGCACCGCAAGAATTTTGAAGAGCACAGTGAGCTTGATTTCTCGATGCAACTTGGAGAAGTCGCTCGTTTTCGAGTAAACGTCTTTCGCCAGAACCGAGGTTTGGGGGCGGTATTTCGTCAAATTCCAACGAATATTCTCTCGCTTGAGCAGCTTGGAATGCCTCCTGTTCTCCGTGAACTTTCAGTTCGTGAAAAGGGGCTCGTTCTTGTGACTGGTCCTACGGGATCGGGAAAGTCGACTACCTTGGCTGCGATGATTGACTTCATTAATGCAAACTATGAAAAGCACATTCTTACAGTAGAAGATCCGATTGAATTTGTTCATCGTTCGAAAAAATGCCTCTTGAACCAGAGAGAGGTGGGACCTCATACGCTTTCATTTAAGAACGCTCTGAAAGCAGCGCTTCGCGAAGACCCCGACATCATTCTTGTGGGAGAGATGAGAGATCTTGAAACAATTCAATTGGCCTTGACTGCTGCTGAGACTGGGCACCTTGTTTTTGGGACTCTCCATACCTCGAGCGCTCCGAAGACAGTTGACCGAATTATTGACGTATTCCCGCCTGAGCAGCAGGCGCAGGTTCGAGCAATGTTTGCTGAATCCATACAAGCCATCATTACGCAAACGCTGTGCAAAAAAGTCGGGGGTGGACGAGTAGCTGGATTGGAGATTCTCCTTGGAACGACTGCTGTTCGAAACCTTATTCGCGAGGGGAAAATTCATCAAATTCCGAGCGCGATGCAAACTGGACAGTCTCATGGAATGCAAACAATGGAGATGCACCTTCTCGAGCTTGTCGATCGAAATCTCATTACCCGAGAGACCGCTATTGAGAAGACGGGAAATCCTCGACTCTTTAAAGAGATGGATGAAGCAGCTCGCGCCTAAGAAAAGAGATTTTTGAGTTTCGGAGAACAACATGCTTGATATCGCAAAACTTCTCACTGTCATGACAGAACACGACGCCTCGGATCTTTATCTGACAGTGGATAGCCCGCCGATGTACAGGATTAATGGAGTTGTTCGACCAGCAGGGAATCGATGTCTCCAACCGGAAGATACCCGAGCACTGTCATACAGTATCATGACCGACAAGCAGCAGCGGGAATTTGATGAGATGAACGAGATGAATCTCTCGTTGTATTATCCGGCTTTAGGTCGGTTTCGCGTAAACACGTTCATCCAGAGAGCGTGCGTTGGCATGGTTATTCGTCAAATCCGGTCCGATATATTAACGATTGACGATCTTGAGTTGCCACAAGTTCTTAAAGATATATCGATGACAAAGAGAGGGCTTGTCCTCGTCGTGGGTGCTACTGGTTCGGGAAAGTCGACCACGTTGGCTGCGCTTATCGACTACAGGAATTCAAATAGTGCTGGTCACATTATCACTATCGAAGACCCAATAGAATTCATTCACAACCACAAGCGAAGTATCGTAACGCAACGAGAAGTGGGGGTAGATACTGAGAGTTACCACATAGCCCTGAAGAATTCGTTGCGACAAGCTCCCGACGTTGTCTTAATCGGAGAGATTCGAGACACAGAGACCATGGAAGCGGCGATTACGTTCGCTGAGACGGGACACTTGTGTCTTGCGACTCTTCACAGTAACAACGCAAACCAAGCGATGGAACGGGTCATGAACTTCTTCCCGCCAGAGCGCCATAATCAAATATATCTTCAACTGAGTTTGAATCTCCGTTCAATTGTTTCTCAACGTCTTATCCGAAAAGTCGATGGCGGACGGGTAGCAGCTATTGAAGTGCTGCTCGACAGTCCTCGAGTTAAGGACCTTATTCACAAAGCCTCCATAGCAGAACTGAAAGAGGCGATGGAAAAGAGCACAAACATGGGAATGCAGACCTTTGACCAAGCCCTGTATGACCTCTACAAAGCTGACAAGATTTCGATGGATGAAGCGCTTAAAAACGCTGACAGCGCAAATAATCTCCGCCTTCGTATCAAGCTCTCTGAAGAAGGACTCGGTGAGCAAAAGCTCAAACCGCGAAAACCAGAACCCACTCCTATGCCTGATGCAACCGAAAGAACGGAAAAGGATTCTGAGAATAAAGCGAGTACCTACGACGATAAGCTTCAGCTAGAGCTTTAAGAGTTCTTCACTTGAGAGGCTTTGCTGGGACGCCAGCGACCACTGCTCCTGGAGCAACATCCTCAGTCACAAGTGAATGCGCGCCGACAATCGCTCCATCGCCAATTGAGACGCCGTCAAGAATTGTTGTTCGTGTTCCCACCCAAACGTTCGATCCAATAGAGACGCCGCCTTTGATATCCATTTCTCCGGAGATAAAGGTCCCGTCTGCAGAATTTCTTTTATGGTTGCCTGGGCCGATATAGCAATATCCCGCAATAAGCGTGCTTTCTCCGATTGTGACCTTGGACTGCGTAGCGATGCGACAGAAGGAACCTATATTCGAGCCGCTTCTGAGTTCGACAATGCCCCCCTTCGCCGCAACAATAGAATGACGACCGACCGAGACAAAATCTCCAAGCGCAATAGAACTCTTCTCTCGCGCATCAATCGTCGCAAAGTCCTCGATGAACACTTTGTTACCGAATGAAATCTCAGAAGTCCCTCGAAAGGTGACGTTTGAGCCGATAGCCGGTCGCGTTCCGCACGCTTTTAAGAAATGGCGGATGAGGAGTGATCGCAGGCCCAGGCCAAGCACTCCCGGGAGGCCGAAAGTGAAGAGCTGCACAGCCTCAAAGAGAACGAATTGTATCCAGCTCGAATCGCCACATACCAGCGACTTGTAAGACGAGAGCCCTCCCTCAGAGAGCTTTCGTTGTTGTGGTGTTACAGGAGGGGCGTCACTCATGATCTTGAACGGAGCAGTTCTTGGGCTCGATAAATTCCAATTATACTCAAAGCATCAGTAATTTCACCCTCTGAGATCATCTTTAAGCAGAGTTTCAAGGGCACAACCCGTACCTCCAGCCTCTCGGTTCCATCGGGAAGTGCTGTCCCAAGGCTCAGTTTTCGAGCGAGGAAAAGTTGCGCCTCCTCGCTACTAAAGCAATTGCTTACCTGAATTCTTGCCCCAAGCTCTTGCCACGAATCTGCGGTTATGCCGGTTTCCTCTCGAAGTTCACGCTGAATAGCGTCAAGGGGCGATTCTCCCGGTTCTGCTCCTCCCTCGGGAATTTCCCAAGAATAGCAATTTGTAGGGTACCGGTACTGGCCAACGAGATAGACCTCATCTGTGTCAGTCAGTGGAACAACGCCTGTTGCTAAGCGGGTCTCTATCACGCTGTAAATTCCGGCCTTGCCATCTGGTCGGATGACCTGATCTTCCCGCAGCCGAATCCAGGAGTTTTCATAGACGAGTCTCTGGCTCTCTGTCCTCCAGGGGTTTTGCAGTTCATGCAGGATCTTCACAAAATATTCCTCCGCAGAAGGCTACTCCGAGATGATTGGGGCAAGTATCTCACTGAGAACAGGAAATTCTTGGGACATACTGTCGAGTCCAGCAATGGTGTAGGGGTGTCGTAGAGAGTGATTCGCTATCAGCTCCTTACCTTTTTGAACGAACTGATCTCGATCCGTACAATTTGTCTTCTTTTTGCCGAGAAGCAGTCTCTTCGCTTGCCGACGATAGAGAGGAGAGTGAACGAGGAGGCCCCAACTACTTGATAGACCACTCCTTGCCAGCTCCCAAGAACGATCCTTCTCCTCAGGAGCTGTAAAGATGTAGTTCCTGAAAAATGGGAGGAGCATCGAGTCAAGAAGTTCATATTCCTCAAAAAAAGCGAGCCGAGACGAGAAATTTGAAGAATCAATAAGTGAAGCGCGAGAGAGTTCGTCAAGAAAGAGAGCCTGTGCTCTGAGATCTTCAATCATGCGCTGATCGACTTTGAGGAACGGAAGTGTTCCGTAGCAAACTTGTGAAATCGTAGGAGGAGCCAAAAGCGAGCAAGCAACGAAAGCAAACGGAACTTGAGCCACTTGGAGGATCCCCAAAAGCTGGTGAGTTTCCAGTGAGACCATCGAACCAAAGACGTGAACAGGAGGATATCCCGCGCCCTGTGACGCCCCTGGGGCAGTCAGTGAAGTGCAAATTTCTTGATATTCCATACTCGTCAAACAATTTGACTGAAGGATAAGGTACAAAAGAAAAGTTTGCGGAGTAAAGTCTGTTGACGGCCCAAGGTGGCTGTAGTCGCTTGCCGAAGCAGGTGAACCTATTGATATACTGTAGCCTAGCCAGCAATTTATGGAACTTCGAACCTTCTCCTTCCTTTCCTGATGAAGGTCTCCAATTTCGCGGTTTCGAAGTAAAAGAGTAGTTTTGGGATGGCTTTTAGGGACTGGGCTCGTAAAGTGAAAAATCTATCCCGAAAACATGTTTTACCCGTAGTGGCGATTGCAGCCCTTGGGCTTCTCTTTGTTGTGAGCGGACTTTTTTGGCTAGAATTGCAAAAGCGGTTTCCCGTCCTCTCTCAAGGCATGTATGCCGGAACTTTTAGGAGCAGTGATTCTGAAGGGGCGAGTTCTTCGCCGCTGTTTGTCCTTTCCCACCCAGACAAAAATGAATTGCTTGTGGCGGTCCTTTCGCCTGGCTGGGCGCCCCAAGTCGTGGCCACTGTTCCGAAGGATTCGACGAATCAGTGGCTTTTCCCGGTCCGGGTTAATGGCCCTGGTGGAGGAATTCAATTGTTCGGTTCTGAACTGCCGGATGGAAGTTTCGGGGGAACAGCTGTGGGACTGAAGGACCAAGACGAAGGCAGCTGGCAGGTGTCCCGAGTGGAGCAGAATACCATCCCCGCCGATGGTGAAGAGGGAAGCTCCTTCTTTCTTCGCATTGAACTTGTACGGGAGATACTTCGCAAAAGGGAGGAACTCTCTCTTGCCCAAGCAAAGCTTGAGGTAACTCGAGCAGAGAATGTCCGACTGAGGGATTCGCTCACCGATAGTGAGAGCCTTGAAGATTCTCGCAGGTCGGAGGGACAAGATATCCTTCAGGAACATAGAGTCCTTTCTGAAAAGCTCAACGCCCTTCGCGAGCAGATTCGTCAACTGTATGAGCGGCTGACTATCGCTCAGGATGTCACCCCGATGGGTAAGCTTGTCAGCCTTGCCCGACAATTTGACCGACGTGAAGAAGAGTGGATGACGAAACAACAGGAACGAGTACGAGAGACTCGCCTTACTGCAGAAATGCAAGCAGATCTCGCTCGAAGCAATCAGATCCGAGTCTTACAGCAGCAAATTCAAGATGAGCGAATGAAAATTCGAAATTTGAAGCAGGGAAAGCGATAATATGTTGTGTTGCTTTCAACCCAAAATGTTCTGTGGAATACCTTTGCTGAAGTCGCGCAAAGCGATCTTTCTTCTTAGCCTGCTTCTTATTGCAGTTTTTCATACGTCTTGCAGCTTAGCTGCGGAACCTGATCAGGCTTTTCTCGTTCAATCGCAAAGACTTGATTTTACCCCATCGGGGGCAGTCTACTTGTTGCCTATCAGGCAAAATCTCAGTGTATTTGCGGGAAAAATTGTTCGTTCTCTCCCAGGAAAAACGGAAAACGAAGATTCAAACTCCGGAGGGGAGTTTGTCGCAGCGGTTTCCGTTCCTCGAGAGTTGCTCGACTTGGGGCAAGAGTGCTCCGTGATTTACTATGACGACTCTGGGAACCTACACTTTTCGTCCATAAAGGTTGAGAGTGAAGAGACTCTCTCGCTGTTTACGGCAGACCTTGATTCGTTGCGAGTAACGATTGATCAGATAGATTCCTCTCAAGAGGAGACAGAAAGTTCACTTAATATTGCTGAGCGGGAAAACTCACTTTTGCGAAAAGATCTCACCGCTATCTCTCAAACCTCGAGTACCCGAGAGCTGGCAGGAGATATGCCTCGACTTAGGCAACAGATTGTTCAGTCTGAAGAATACTTGAAAAGGCTTGAGGAGTTCATATCACAGGTGCGAAATCAAGCTCCGCCACTAAATTTTAGAACGAGAGAGGTGGAATTGTCTCAACAACTTCGGACACTCGCTGAGAAAGTTTCGTCTCCGGACGTGGGCGCTTTGCAAGAGATTGAATCCGAACGAAATTATAACGAGCAGGAGGCGAGTCGCCTTATTGAACAAACTCGTTTTGAAGACGTTGTGATCCTTCGCCAGGAACTTGAGTTTCTTATGCAAGAGCGCACGAGACTTGAAGGGCGAGGAAAGAGAGAAGATCCTACTGAAGACTATCAAGCCGATCATCCGTATTAGCGCGGTTCCTCGGATGTAAATTGCGGCATGAAGCAAAGGCCGTCAGAATTGACCTGTTCAAGGAGTCTTTCGATGGGAGAAGGTGACTTTTGTCATGGCGTCTCATCGTGCGCTTGGGTAGTCTCTCAAGGGAGTGAGAAACGGCTCATCGAGTCGTTTGAAGAGGATTCACCCTACGATGAAGATCGGTTATTTCGAAGAAGCTGAATGTTTTTCCGATGATGAGATGATTGGTATCGCTTCCCGAATCGTTCGTTTGAGGTTCGCTGCACCGGTTTTGCTCCTTCTCGAGTTACTGAAGCCGTTTTCACGTCTCAGTTCTCAGATTTTCATTGTCTCCATGCCCTTGCTTCTTCCGCTTGTCGGCTTAACCAAATTGGAGAAGCTCCAACGACTTCTTTCTTCACCTGAGGCTATCGAGAAACTCATATCTCGGATTGAAGAAGGCGAATATCATTTTCAAAAAGGGGAGCATTAGGAGATGGGCGGCGTTGAGCATGCTTCTCTTGGAATGATTCTCTTGCTTTTGGCACTTCTCGTTCCAGTTCTGTACTTCATTCGGCGAGCGCAGTCTGGGACTGAGATTTATGTTCGGAGAATTGCGGGAATTGATGCAGTCGATGAGGCTGTCGGAAGGTCTGCTGAACTTGGTCGACCAGTTGCTTTTAATACTGGTCTTACCTCTGTATCGCCAACGCTCTATGCTTGCCTGGGAGTGCTCTCTTACGTTTCAGAAAAGGTCGCTCGCTATCGCTCACGACTCATCGTTCCTCAGTACAATCCGGAAGCTATGGCTATCGTAGAAGACGTCGTGCGTGATGCATATAGGTCTGCCGGTCGACTCTCTGCGTTCGATCCGCAGTGTATAGTCTTTCTCTCAGAGAGCCAGTTTGCCTTTGCTTCGGGATACATGGGAATCGTTCATCGTGAGCGAATTGCGACAGCCTTTCTCTTTGGATACTTTGCTGCCGAATCTCTCATCCTTGCGGAAGCCGGGCAGCAGGTTGGGGCGATGCAAGTTGCAGCGAGCGTGAGCCCCGAACAAGTTCCTTTTTTTATCTGTACGTGTGATTACACGCTTATTGGAGAAGAGCTTTATGCCGCTTCCGCGTATCTCAGTCGAGAGCCCATACAGCTTGGAAGCCTTTGTGGACAAGACGTCGCAAAATTGGTGTTTTTCGGATTGATCGTCATAGGTGTGCTCCTTGCCACCTTGCAACAACTCTATCCGATGTTGGATTTGAAGAACGTTGACTTTTGGATCTCGTATAAATTTTGGAGTTGAATTGACTCAACTCATTCTTGGCTCGAAGTTGGGGAGTTTTTGGAGAATATAGGACGGTGGAGCGAAGCTTCCGAAGTGATCTCATCAGACTCGTGACATTCCTTGGAGGAGTATACTTCTTCTTGGAGTTCATTCTCCCAGTCTCTGTCCTCGAGAGTGTCGGTGTTGAGGCGCTTCATGAGGATATCTCATACGGCTTTATTGTTTTTAGCAGTATGGCTATGGGACTTGGTCTCATAAATCTCTTTCTCGTCCATGGTTCTCGGATCATTTTTCAGAGAAAAGACTGGATGTATAGCTTCGTTCTGTTGATTGGTCTCGTTTGTATGATGTCGTCAACAGTGATGGACTGGAGAGGCGGCCAGGGTGTAGCTGACAAAGCACGGCCGTTTGAGATTCTCCGAGAGTTTTCAGACGTTATCGAAAGAGACTCTACAGCGAGTCGAGAAGATGTTCCTCCTCTTGAAATTCGAACTGAAGCATTGCGAGATGCCACCTTCGCAAGAATTGCTGAACTTCGGGCGAACATAGATCAGAAGACCCTCCTGACCTTCTCCGATCAGGAGGAACTCTATCCGCTCGGAGAAACTTATATTGAGAATCTTAGAGAAATACTGAGCGGTACAGAACAAGCTGCCCGTGATGTAAAAGTTGGAGATTTCTCAAGTTCTCAAGCTCTCGCCGCAAGTCTCGCTCAAGTTTCGGGGTTCATCAGAAGGATCGAGCAGCTGAACTACGATCACTCTCTTACAAAGAAAACGTACGATTTCCTCTACCAAGGACTCTTTGTGTCTCTTGGCTCAGCGATGTTTTCACTTCTTGGAGTCTATATCGCGGCGGCGGCGTACAGGGCGTTCCGAATTCGAAGTTTCGAATCTTCCCTCATGATGGTAGCGGCCGTATTGGTCATGTTGGGGCAAATCCCGTTTTATGTATACATCTCTGAAGATCTTCCTGCTGTCCGTCAGTGGCTCATGGAGGTTCCCAACAGTGCTGCCTTTCGCGCAATTCGCATCGGAGCTGCTATTGCTGGGCTCGTTATGGCATTTCGAATGTGGCTCTCGATTGAATCGGATTCCTTCTCCAAGGAGAGGCGAGGATGAGGAATGCGCTCCAGAATCTCGATCGTCGAGTGATTTATTTGTTTGTGATCTTGGCAGTCGCGTTACCAATCGCGTTTCAGTATCGGGTGACCCCGGCTCGGTTGCCCTCCGCAGAGAAGTTTTATGACGTTATCGAGTCGATGGATCCAAAAGAGGGAGGAATTGCTCTCGTCTCCCTCGATTTTGGCCCGAATACAAAAGCCGAAAACGAACCACAGGCGAAAGTCGTGATTGAACACCTTATGAGAAGGAGGATTCCGATCGCGCTTCTCACTCAGTATGCGTTGGCAGAAGGGTTTCTGAAATCTGTTCCGGAAGAGATAGCAGCGGATCTCATGCGAGAGTATCCCGGAGAGGTCTGGGAATACGGGAAGGACTGGGTCAACCTTGGTTTTCGGCCTGGGAATCTTCTCTTTGTTCAATCTCTTGCAAAATCGAAGGATATGGCAGCGGAGTTGAAGCGAGATGTGTTTGGCACGTCCTTGAAGAATTTATCAGTGTTTCGGAACGTCAAAACTATTCGTGACGTTCGCCTCCTTGCTGAGTTTACTGGGCTTGTAGGAGTTTTTGATACGTATATTCAATTTTTTCAAACCGAAGACTACGTACCAGTATTTGGGCACGGCTGCACATCTATCACTATCCCTGAAGCGTACATTTATCTGGACTCTGGTCAGCTTGATGGACTGCTCGAAGGAATTGCCGGTGCTGCATGGTATTCGGAACTTTTGTCTCAAAAATTTAGTGGACGGAAAGAGGACTCCTCGATGGTGATCAATACCGCTCTTGGAGTTGCGCACCTCACGATTATATTTTTCGTCTTGTTTGGAAATATTATGGGGGCTCTTGGAGGCCGGAAAGCGGGCTCGCGACGCGTGTCGTCTTAGGGAAGCAGAAGAGATGAGTGCAAACGCTTGGATCACAGCTACAGTTATCGTTGGAGGTATCTCCACGTTGGCTGTTTACAGCTTCCTCATAAAGGAGAATCCATTCTACCGTTTTTTTGAACATCTTTTTATTGGAATTGCAGCTGGCTTTCTTCCCGTACTTACCCTTAAGAGCCTTCTCTGGCCGCGCGTTTTTGAACCGATGCTCGGATTGGATATCGTGCAGTTTCCCGATGGTACGTTCTCTGGAGAGTATCACTCGAGTATTCTGCTGTACTTCTTCCCGATGACATTCGGGATGCTCTACTACTGCATCTATTCAAAACGGTTTGGATGGCTCGCGAAGCTCGCGATCGGTTTTGCCCTTGGAGCTCAAGGTGGGCTTGCATTTAAGGGGTTTTTTGCCGAAATGCTCCCCCAACTCGGAAGCAGTTTTAAGCCGCTTGTCGTTATCGATCAAGGCGGACATGCACTCATTTGGCAGAGCTTGGAAAACTGTTTTTTCGTCTTCACCCTTTTAGCTGTCATGTATTACTTTTTCTTTTCGTTCAAGAGAGATGGAAAAGTGGGGGAAGTGGTTGCGATGAGTGGCCGATGGTTGATGATGGTATGCTTTGGTGCTTTTTTTGGCTCGACTGTCATGGCTCGGCTGGCGCTTCTCGTTGAACGAGTTCAGTTTCTCTTGATTGATTGGTACCAAGCGCTTTCGAATATTCTTGCGTGATACATGAAAGTAAAACCCGAAGAGCTTAATACCGTTGTCGTTACTGATTGTGGATCTACAACCACAAAGGCTCTCTTATTCCAGAGAACAGATCAGGGCTGGAGACAAACTTCGAGAGGCGAGGCCCCTACGACTGTTGAAAAGCCTGTTGCGGATGTAACGGTTGGTGCTCTGAACGCATTTCAGGAAATTCAGGAGGTCTCTCAGCGCCAGATTCTCTCGGAAAATCAGAGTAGCGTACATCCGTTTCACGTTTCTCAGAGTGACTTATCGCGAGGAATCGATCTTTATCTTTCGACAAGTTCAGCTGGTGGTGGTCTACAGATGATGGTGACGGGAGTCGTTGATCAGATTACGACTGAGTCAGCCGAGCGAGCGGCTCTGGGAGCAGGTGCAATCGTTCTTGAAGCTCTGTCCGCAGATGACCCTCGAGCCGATCATGAGAAAATTGAAAGAATTCGCCATCTCAGGCCGGATATCGTCCTGTTAGCTGGGGGAGTAGACGGAGGGTCGACGATACATGTTACCGAAGCTGCGGAGATCCTCCTTGCTGCTGCACCGAGACCGAGATTTGGAGATACACTTCAGTTGCCTGTGATCTTTGCGGGGAACAAAGATGCTGCAGGTGAAGTTGAGGAGATTCTTCGCGACTTTGCGCAAGTGTCTGTCGTTGAAAATGTTCGCCCACAGCTCGATCGGGAAAATTTAGGTCCCGCACGGGAAGCAATTCACGAGTTTTTCCTCACACACGTCATGAGTCATTCTCCGGGGTATGACAAACTTCTGAAGTGGAGCCCAGTACCAATCATGCCAACTCCTGCCGCGGTAGGAGATATGGTCGTTCATTTTGCTCAGTCTGAAAAAGTTCAGGTTCTTTGTGCAGATATTGGTGGAGCGACCACTGATGTCTTTAGTGTTTTCCGAAACGATCAGGGAGAAGATGTCTTCAATCGAACGGTAAGTGCGAACCTCGGCATGAGTTACTCAGTAGCAAACGTCCTGATTGAGTCTGGAACTGAGAATATCGCTCGGTGGTTGCCTTATGAGTTAAACCACGCGGAGCTGCGGGATCGCCTTCGGAATAAGATGATTCGGCCGACCTCGATTCCACAGACCAAGGAGGATCTCTGGCTTGAACAAGCGGTTTGCCGTGAAGCGCTTCGTCTCTCTCTTGATCACCATCGTTCTCTCGCCGTTGGATTGAGTGGAGCTCAGAAACAGTCGGGTATCGCAGACATCTTTTCCCAGTCTGAGAACCGATATGAACTTGTCAATCGGAAGACCCTTGATGTTGTGATCGGTTCCGGAGGAGTTTTGAGCCATGCGCCTCACCGTCTCCAAGCAGCGCTCATGATGGTAGATGGATTCGCGCTTGAAGGAGTTACCCAGGTCACGGTGGATTCTATTTTTATGATGCCCCATCTTGGGGTACTTTCGTCGGTATACCCCGCGGCGGCAGCTGAAATCTTTCAACATGACTGTATCGTTAATATCTGTCACGCAGTTTGTCCGGTCTATCGGGGGCGCATCTCTCCTGGGACTCCTATTGCAAAGATCTCTTTCGAAGGCCAAGAACTCGGAGTCATCAAGGCGGGATCAGTTCAACTTTTCGAGGTGCCTCAAAGTTCACGTGGAGTGCTCAGAGTTGAACCTTTGCATCGAAATGTTGACGTAGGATGCGGTGTGAACGAGGTTCTTGAGCGATCTGTTGTATCGGGCTTGTATGGTTTTCTAGGCGATGGAAGAAATCGACCTATCGAACTTGACGCCGATAGTCGAACACAATGCGAACGCCAGCAACGAGTCTTTGAGGAGCTTGGATTTTAATGCAAAAGCGTGCACTCACACCGGCTCTCGAGACTTCCTTTTCGAGCTCAGTAGAAAGGCTTCGAGAACTACCCGTTCCAGGCGAAGTCTTGGTGAAACCGGGAGACAAGGTCTCCGCCGATACCATTGTAGCAAGAGCAAGCCTCCAAGGAGAACTTTACATTCTCCGTCTTCCCGAACGGATGGGGCTCGAAGCCTTTGAGGTCATGGCAGGTATCAAAGTTTCCGAGGGCGATGTCGTACAAGAGGGAGATATCCTTTGCCAACATGCAGGGCTTTTTGGACTCTTGAAAACTGTATCTCGATCTCCGGCAGAAGGAACGATTGAATTTATTGCAGAGAGAACCGGCCATCTTGGTTTAAGACTTGCGGCAAAAGAACTTACGCTTGAAGCCTTTTTTGACGGAGTGGTGGCTGAAGTTCATGAAGGGAAGGGGCTGACTCTTAAAACGCAGGGAGCATTGATTCAAGGTATTTTCGGCGTAGGTGGCGAAGCGAGGGGAGAGCTCTGCGCGCTCTCAGTGAAGAGAGATGAACTGATTCAGGCTTCCGCGCTTCCGAACGATATTGAGGGAAAGATAGTATATGGAGGGAGTGCGCCTGACTCAGAAGTGCTCAAGGCAGCTGCCGAAAAGGGAGCAAAGGGATTCATCTGTGGTTCGATCGACGACAGAGTACTCGCCCACTACCTCGGATACGATCTGGGTATCGCCCTGACCGGAGACGAAGAAGTTCCGATGACCGTTATTATCACAGAGGGATTTGGTCGATTGGCCTTTTCTGAGCGTGCAGAAGCAGTCCTTTCGCGTCTTAGCGGACAAACGGCGAGCATTACCGGAAAGACACAAGTTCGAGCAGGAGCAGTTCGGCCCGAGATCATCATTCCTCACGAATTCGCAGAGAAAGCGAGCGAAGACCACCAAGAGAAGCTCACCACCAGGGGGGGGCTTGAGGTGGGAGCCTCAATCCGGATCATCCGGGTTCCTTATTTTGGGAAGAAAGCCACTGTCCTTGATCTTCCACACGCTGAAGCGGTTATCGAGACGGGAGCGAAAACGAGAATCCTCACCGCAAGACTCGAGGATGGAACTGAAGTGACGGTTCCACGCGCAAACGTAGAACTGCTTGCAGAGGGGTGACGAAGGCCCTTTACAAACTGGGAAACAGTTGAAAGCGGCAACCAGCACATGAACAGCAAAGCCCCGAAGGTTCAGGCGGGATTGCAGATCGGATCGGTCACTCTCACCATGTCTTTTCACAAAACAGAGAAGAGAATAAAGAAGATGGTCGTTGACGATTTTGTCCCCGTCAGTGGGATTGCTCCCATTCACGTCTTCGTTCAGGTCGAAGTCGGGGAAACGATTCCTATTCGTCGAATATTTCCCGACGACTACCGCGACCAAGAAGTTTCTTCCCGCTACAAAGGAGATCGCGGGAACGGAGGGATAAAAAGTTTTCTATCTCGTTCGGTGGTAATAACGTCTTCTCCAAAAATGTGATTCACATCGGGAGAGTCATAAGGAATTCGTCCTTCGTCATCAGGATTGTAGGAGTGGCTCGTGACGTAGAAGAGGTCAGCAGCTTGGCTGAGCACTTTTAGGCCGTGGAGCACTCCCGGAGGAATTCGAACACAGAGTTGTTTTGCTTGAGGGAACTCCGCAGAAGTCTCTCCAAGAAGGTACTGAGACTTCTTTCCAAAGGTCGAGCTTTCTTCTCTGTTGTCAACAAGTACACATTCAATAGTGCCGGTTCCGAGATACCACCAGTCAGTCTGTCGGTGATGAAAATGCCACGCCTTGACTACATTGTGTGACATTCGGCTGTGGCTCCACTGACCGAACGAGCCATCCTGAAAAAGAGGATCCGTTGACCGAATGATTTCACGAAAGAAGCCACGATCGTCTGGATAAGAGACGAGATCCTTTACGATTACTCCCTCTAGGTGAATCGATAGTTCGGATCCAATCTTCATAATGCTCCTCAAGCGTGAATCGAGCCTACGATACAGCTCGTCGAGTTCGGTCGTAAAGCGCCAGGCCAAGGCCGTCACGCCCAATTTCGGGTATGAGAATGACATCGAGGTCGAGAGAGTCAAGCTTTCGAAGTGCGGCATAAAGCCGATGAGCAATTTCTTGAGGCTTTCCGGTTGAGGAAAGCGTTTCTATTACGACAGCACTCGCCGGATAGACTCCATGGTCGCTGAACCGAATTATCCCGACCCTCTTTCCAGCGAGCGATTGAAGAACTTCTTCTGAATACCAAAGAAGCGGGGTCTGTGGGCTATAGTGACGGCTGAGCATCCCAGGGGAGAGCAACGTTTGTTTCTGGTGCTCTTGTAAAGGCGGCAGACGATATTCCACCTCGCCGACCGCCGACCGAAGCTGTTCCAAGGTAACACTTCCAGGTCTCAACAGCCGGATCGGGGATTCGACTAGTGACACAACTGTCGATTCGATGCCAACCTCACACGATCCTCCATCGAGGACGATCGAAAGACTATCTCCAAAGCAGGAAGCAACATGTTCTGCGCAGGTTGGGCTCACGTAGAGAGAGCGATTGGCACTTGGAGCCGCGAGAGGAATTTCTGTAAGAGAAAGGAGTTTTTGTGCCACAGGGTGAGAGGGAATTCGCAATGCAATTGTATCCCCACCCGCTGTCACAGCGGGAGTAATACCCGAATTCTCTCGACAACGCAGTACGACGGTAAGTGGACCGGGCCAGAAAGAGGAGAGTTTGTCGACGAGGGCTTGCTGTGTTTTAGAAAGTCGAGCCGACAAGCGCAGCAAATCCCCAAGATCCTTTACGTGAACAATGAGTGGATTGCTTCTCACTCGTCCCTTTAAGGCGAAGATCTTCTCTACGCCTAAAGGATCGAAAGCGCTTGCTCCAAGGCCATAAACCGTCTCAGTCGGAAATCCAACGACATCACCGGAACGGATAAGTTCTGCGGCTTGAGCAATATTCTGGTCGCTTGCCTCTAGGATCATGGCGCAGGTGAATGACTATAGCGAGGAATAAACATCCTCCAGTACTTTTGAATTTGAGTTGGAGGACAATTTCGCCCGATCCCTCTTGGAACTAGGGTCGAGTAAGCTCCTGAGAAATCTCCTTGCTGCACTTGAGAAGTTCTGCTTCGAGTCCTGAAAACAGTTCAAGCGCCGCACTATTTTCGGCATCCAATAACTTACCCATGAATTGGCTATCAAAATTCGCGAGACACTCTTTGTCCACAAGTCGTGGCCCAAGGAATCCAGGTGCGTCTTGGTCGA
Source organism: Bdellovibrionales bacterium (assembly GCA_020434565.1). Classification (GTDB taxonomy): domain Bacteria; phylum Bdellovibrionota_C; class UBA2361; order UBA2361; family RFPC01; genus JAGRAO01. The sequence goes on along the minus strand of JAGRAO010000044.1, from coordinate 3,139 downwards.
TTCCAGTGTGATACGGCGACATGATCCATCGCTGATACGTTACCTTTCCAAGCGAAGTCCCCTCACAAAAAGGGTGACGAGAAGCAGAAAAGAAACAGTTCGACCGGTCTTTGTCTTCAGCAGAAAAACAGTCTTTTACGAGCTGGGCGCACTGTTTCGTTGGTTCGGGTGTGTTGAGAGTAAGGCTCGATACCTCCGGTCCTTCACCGAAGGCGAGACTGGGAGCAAGGGTGCAAAGTATAAAAAGGCCTAGTGTCGCTTTGGTCAATTTTGAAATGGTTCTCATAATCGCTTGCCCTAATATTTGAATATTCAACAACACTTGCTGACGCTGCTGGTCGATTTTGCTCTCCGCTTTCGTGTCAGCTACAAGGTTTCCTCCTTCTCTCCTCGTGTTCGGTAGGGAAAAAGGGTTCCTTTTTTATCTTCATGGGGGTACAAAAAAAGCCACTCAGAGAAGCAGCGGCTTTTTCAAAACAGCTAAATTTTACCACCGCCAAATAAGGTAGCCAAATTTAGTTGAAAGGGGATTCTTTCACCCTTGAAATCAATAGGTTATGCGTCCAAGGACCGTTCTCCAACATCTTCCGCCAGTTGAGGTGCCGAGCGACAATCGACCGCTCGTAGCCCCTGTCTACCAGTCCGTAAAGTTCACTCTCTCAAGCCTGGAAGAAGTTGAAGCGCTTTTTTCTGGGAACCGAGCGGGGTTCATGTATTCGCGGGTCTCAAACCCTACCGGCGAGCTCCTTATCCGAACGTTGGCCTCCCTCCAACAGCGAGCTGCTGGCGAGCTCTTTAGCTCTGGAGTCGCCGCACTTTCAGCTGTCCTTTTTGCTCTTTTGAAGAGCGGCGACCACGCCGTTTGCTTTTATGAGTGCTACAAACCTACCCGATTTATCCTCTCCTCGATGCTCGGCAAGTTTGGGGTAACGAGCAGTTTTGTTCATATTGACGATCTCGAAACAATTGAACGAGCGCTTTCGGCTCCGAACACAAAGCTCGTTATCTTTGAAACTCCGACGAATCCAGTAACTCGTGCGGTTGATATCGCATGGTTGTGCGAGAGAGCCCAATCGCGAGGCATTCTCACCGTTTGTGATAATACCTTTGCGGGCTTTCATAATCACGGCCAGTATCCCATAGATTTTTTTATTCACAGCCTCACGAAGTATGCGGGTGGACATGGTGATGTTATGGGAGGCGTGGTTTTAACTTCCAAAGAGCACCTCCGCCCTTTGCGAGAGTTCTTCATTGATTATGGAGCAGCACTTGATCCGGGTGCCGCTGCCCAAGTACTCAAAGGAATGAAAACCTATTTCCTTCGGTATGAAAGTGAGTCAAAAGCCGCTTGCGAAATTGCTCGGTGGCTGGAAACCCGCGCCGAGATTTCTAAGGTTTTGCATCCCTCACTTGAGTCTCATCCGGACCACCAGATCCTTCGGCGACAAATGAAGGGATTTGGATCTATTATTTCATTTGATTTGAAAGGCGGCGAAGCTGCACTTCGAAAGTTTATCAATGCTCTGAAACTCTTTCAGCTCACGGGAAGTCTTGGCTCCACTGAGTCCCTCGTCGCGCCCGCACGGCTCTTTTACGGGGGCGATCTAGACAGCGAAACGTGCCGCAAAGCCGGTATCTCTCCCGGTACCATTCGGCTCTCCATCGGATTGGAGGATATCGAAGACCTGAAAGAGGATCTCGCTCAAGCGCTTGCTTCACTCTGAGGCCATTCTTTCGAGTTGCTCAAGGAATGTCTTTTCTACTCGATATGCTGGCTCCCAAAGCATCTGGGCGCGAAAAATATTTCCAAATTCGAGTTCCCAGGTTCGGCTATCGATAGGCAGCTCTTCCATAAGCTCGCTGAGCGGTTTAAGGGAGTTGAATTCATACGGATAGAGCTTTTCAACTTCTGAAATAATCTCTGGAAGGAGAAGCCTCTGTTTGAGGAGCTTCTTTGTTAGGGCTGAGGTTGCTTGGGCATCGTCAACTCCCTGACGAAGTTTTTTCAAGATCCGCTTCTTTGAAGCGATCTTCTCCTTGAGAAATGACTGCCAATCAAGAAGGGCTTCGAGTTCAATTCGAAGAGCTGTCGGGAACTGACGACCTTCGGCTTTTACGAGGTCGATGAGTCGATCGCGATATGCGCGTACAAAGTAGAGCGCGAAAAGAAATGTCTCGTTTGCATCTTCGGGTCGTTGAGCGACAACTCGCGAGAGCATCTCTATCAAGCCCAAACGGGTCAGTCGGTATGGAGAGCGGAGAGATCGCTTCATTCGAAGCGCGAACCCCTCCTTCGTGAGCCCCTCGAGATAGCGGGTGAGCTGGGTCACCTGGACCTTGGTAGAGCTATCCTCTCTCTCCCAAACAGACCAGTGGGAGAACAACTCGAAAAAGAACTTCAAATCCCGCTGACGGAATCCCTTTTCTCGAAATGTGGCGTGGCATGCGACGGAGGCACTCGCAAGGAGAGCCTGCTGTCGGTAAACAAATGAATCCATATGACAACGTAACTAGATTTTAAAGCTATTTAGGTAACAGAGCTTAAGTAGATTCAAGCTAGTACATTATTATTTATCATACTACTTACGATGTAACCTATCAAGAGGCTTAATTTCGGAAGAATTCCGCAATAATCACTCTAGAACAAAACGGGAACTGGCAAGGCACTGAGAAAAGGCGCCGAAGGGCCATACCAAAAACAAGGGAAAAAATTTCCACAGAAATAGAAAGGAAAGCGCTATGAACGGACTAAAGCGATTTACAAGCAGACTAACGGCGAGCTTCGACTGGCTCGTGCAGCAAGTTGAGAATCATGAGGCTCTCGTAAGTTCTACCATACAAGAAGTCTCTCACCACGCGGCAAAAGCCTCAATTCAGGTAAAGCGAGTAGAGAGAGATGGGGCCCAACTGAAGGAACGGCTGCTCAGATTGCGCGAAAATATCCAACTCTGGGAGGAGCGAGCAAAGGAAAAGAAAGACACAGATTCTCAAATGGCGCTTCAGTGCTTGAGGCGTCGAAAGAAATTGCTCGCCGAAGCATCTCAGGTAGAGGTTCAGCTTGTTGAGCATAAGAAGGTCGAACAGCAGCTCAAGGAAGAAGTTAGCCTGCTTCGTGAGAAGCTCGAGGAACTCAAGCGAA
>JAGRAO010000043.1 GCA_020434565.1 Bdellovibrionales bacterium | reverse complement strand
GAGGAGCAGACTCTCGTCCGGCGAGGGGAGATGAAAAGTGCTGGCTCATACGTCCTCCTCTCGCACTATCTCACAAACCTTGCGAGCGTCATCACTTCCGGGTGCTATCGGCTCAAGCGCCACACACTTTTTTTGCCCAACTTCCTTCACTTCCCTGATCAAGAGAGCAGAATGCTCGGAATGGCCGTTTTGAAAAGGTGAACGCGACGCTACAAGAAGCTCACCGTTGGGAAATCTTCTCGCGAACAAACCACACTCTTCCGCCAGAGACGCGAAAGCACCTATGGGATCTCCAACGAGAGATCGATGTGAGTGTAAAAGGGCTGGACCAAAATCGTGAAAGAAGTTTTTAATCGCGTTTTCACCGTCATCTGTCTGCAACTCGACTTCGTCAGGAGCCACCAAAGCAATTCCATAGTGAAGGCGGCAAACATTCCCAGAGAGAGATTGCTTGTAACGAACCACTGTGGACGGACGCTCTTCGAGTTCGTTTGCAAGCGCAAGAAAGCGCCAGGAGGTGTATCTGCTACGCGGCTTCCAAGTACCTTCGCCCTCAAATGCTTCAAGCTCTGGAAGGTGAAGTGCCCTCGCTTTCGCGCGCAAAGACTCAAGGTAGTCGAGGACATGAGTCGGAAGCGTCTTTCGAATCGGATCGGCCTCTATTGAGACGAACGAATACGAATTGTCATCTCGCAGAACCAGAGAGCCAATTGGAAATAAAGGATACCGATGAACGACTCGAGATTCGTCCCGAATTTCGTAGATCGCACGTTCTCGCGAGTAGACAACGTCACTGTGAAGAGTTTTTCCCGAAAAAAGTTTATCTCTAGCAGCGGCGACAAAGCATGCTCTTGAAATGGCATCTTCTTGAAGAACTGGAGATCCTGCAGCGAGCAACGCCTTAAGGGTGTAGTCCTGGTGGTGGCCAGCGAGACGCAAGTGAGGAAGAGTTTCTGAGGTGAATGGTTGGGGAGTGGTCTCCGCGGAACGACTTCGCTGAGAACGAAAATCAAACGGGCCTGGGGTTCCTGGCTCTAACATCGTGGGGTACTACTACAAACTACAACCGGCCTAGTGTAAGAGAGCCAGAATCAATTCTCAAACAAGAAATGATCAGAGCGAACCTCTTCCTACACCGCGCTGGGACAGGGCCATTAGGGCCCTGAAAAGAAAGGAGAAATTTGAGACTAATGCCGTCCCGCGATCGCGAGCCTTCGCGAAGTAATTCCTGAAAGAGGACGGTCGCCATCGGAAAAAAAGGATTGTAACCTCAGCCCCATAAGCGAGCCCCTGAAGAAGAAAACTTCCTGGGTTCCTCAACCGAGCGAAATCACTTCACTACTCAAATTCGCCCAACGAGGTTATCCTGAAGGGTACATAGCGAGTGAACAGACGCCCTAACCCGAAAATCACCAAGAGATAGATGGCATTTAAGAGACTTCAAATTAAACACCTCTCTCCTCGAGGAGAGCTTCTCCGCTGTATTAATTGTCCGGCAGGAAGAATCACCGTCCTACGAGCTGCTTCAGGCACCGATCTCAGTCAGTTTCAACGAGCCCTCGCTGGTATCCCGGGTCCAGAGAGATTTTCTCTTACAATTGATAACGAACCGTTTGAGCAGAACCGTCACTTCTTTATCGGCTTTGGAGAACATTTCAGCAAATCTGATTCGATGACGGTCGGGCAGTACCTGACTAAGGCTGGTGTTCCCGAATCCCAAATAACCTCAACACTCCTTTCGTTTGAACTCGAAGAATTGGAAAGCACTCCGTGTTCTGCGCTTGGGGCAGATCAGGAGCGTCGCCTTCGTTTTCTCGCAGCTCTCCAGTCAACAGGGTGGATCGTCGTTCTCAACGAACCGTTTGAAGACCTTAGCTCGAAGTGGAAAGAGCGATTTGCAGAGCTCCTTACATCTTATGCCGGCCGCCAAGGAGGCCTTGTGGTCATCTCCAGTTTGTCGTACCGCCCAAAGAGTTGGATAGAAAACGAAGTTATCAACCGAGTTCAGGTCGGAGAGAATCTCCAGAAAACAATCGGGTTCCAGAGTGGAGCCTCGGATGTCACAGACCTTATTAAACAACTCCGGGAATCGGTAGGAGAAGAGGCCCTGTCATCACTTTCATTGGAGCGTCCTGGGCAGCCTCCGGCCAGTGCTCGGCTCTCGAAAAGTGAACACGAAGAAACTGTCCCAGAAGAAACGACTGAATTTCCGGTTTACTCTGAATCTTCGGCTCTCCATCACCCAGATCCTGTCACCCCAAAATCGCTCCTCTTTTTTGGAATTCTCGGAATCGGCGTGCTCGCTGCCGGGTACTGGTATGCGTTCGGAGGAGGCCCCATACCCTCAGCCCCCTCTCAAATCGGGGAGATGGCTTCGAGCACAGCACCCGAAAAACCGGCAGAGACTCAGCAACTCGCAGCGCTCACTGAAGTGGCTCGCGAGGTGGCAGTCACACAAGAATCTGCTCCGACCGCCACTCCAAGTATGCAGTCAAAGACCCAAGAGGAACTCCTCGCACTGCTTCAAGAGAGAAAAATCAACCCAAAGACGGTTCCCCCACCAATTGAAAGAACCACGGCTCATTCCTTCGTAGATGACTATCCTCCGCGAATTCGCAAAGCAGTATTTCAGGCCTTCGAAATCGATGCGCAGCACGGCACACGGAATCGCACACCTTCGAGGGAAACCGAACAGAAGGATAAAGAGCTGGCTGGAGATAATCTCTTCAAGCTGCTTGAGCAAACGAGTGGTTCTGGCGAAGGAATAACCTCAGCCCCGCCAAACGACCGAACTCGGGCGATTCCTCCCCCTCCTTCAAGCCGAGCGATCAGCCCAGCCGATCTTGAAAAGAGACGTGAACTTATTCGTCAGAAATTCTTAGAAGCTATCGAACGCTCATCGCAGCGTTAGGGATTCTCGTCCTCTCGGCAGCCGGCTCTTCGGGAAAACAAGAAAGGAGACTTATTTTTTTGGGGGAGTCGATTTTGTTTCGAGATTTTTCTCGACTTCAAGAGCGAACGCCTTGCGATGTTCTGAAATAATTCCAAAGACCTCTTCAGGAGTGTCAACGATATGAATACAATCAAAGTCCTTTGCGCTTACGAGCCCACGACCTAAAGGCACTTCGCGTAGCCATTCATCGAGCCCCGACCAAAAGCTCTTATCCATTAAGACAATCGGCCTCGGGGTCAAATGTCGAACCTGAATAAGTTGCCAGGAAAAAAATAATTCAAGCAACGTTCCGATTCCTCCTGGTGTGGCAACGATGCTGTTGGACAACCTCATGAAGTCATCCAATCGGGATGAGAATTTGTGGTGGTGGCGCTTTACGTCGAGGTGGCTATTTGGTTCTGGTTCAAAATCAAGTTCGATCGACAAGCCGAAGGAGAGACTTTTAGAGCTTGCTTCCTCCTGACCGAGCTTTGCTCCCTTGTTGGCGGCTTCCATCAGTCCAGGTCCACCACCGGTTAGAATATCTATCCCCTCCCACGCCATCATTCGAGCCAAAGTGAAGACATCCTGATACTCGATGCTTCCATCTTTGATTCGAGCGCTCCCAAAGATACAAACCCGATAGAATGAATCCTCCAACTCTCGAAGCTCTGTCTCAAGCACCTGCGCACGTTGGTAGAGAGACCTCAGTCTTTCATCGAGATGCTTCCGCCTCTCCTTTCGTCGTTTTCGAATATCTTCCTGACTATCACCGTTTTGAGTCATGAAATTTCCTTAGAGAATTGTCCCTTAAGACTAGGATGCGAGAGGCAAGGAGAGCACTCCACCGAATTCTCGATCAAGCTCTCAGCCCTCGGGTCGCTGCTGAGGGGAGAGAAACGAAAAGAATTCCCCGTTCGTGCGAGAATCAAACTGACCTTCTGCCGCGAGCTGTTCTCGAACCAAATTTGTCCAAGTTTCCCAACCCGTTAGAGAGGAACGCTCTCGAACTAGCTCTCCAAGCGCGACCTCATCGTCGCCTGGATGGGCATCACACAACGTTTGAAGAGAACTCTCAACAAACCTCATTGCCTTAATTATGTCTGTGAAGTGACTCGGCATTATTGGGTGTGCGGGAGACCGAAACGTCCTCTGTTGGGCACGCTCGATTGACTTTCTTAGCTCTCCAGCCGCCTGTTCAAGCTCGCACAGCTCCTGTTGTCGTACCGGCGTACTGTGCAGTCGAGGATTATGATGAGGATGAAAAAACCGATAAATATCCACGCTGGCGGCCCTCTTTAAAAATCCTTCCGATTGTAGGATACTTAGACAAGTTGCGTACGGCAACCCCTTAATACGGAGCTCTCTGGCTATGACTGAGTCCACTCAGACGCCTTCTCCAAAGGGCGAAGGTTGTGCAAGGTTACTTCACGGCAAGAGGTCTTATCCTCTCCTGCTTACGCTTGCTGCCCTCGGGGTGTGCCTCCCCCTCATCCTCGGCACTTGTAGACAAGGTCATTTCCCTGCATCCCTCTTCGAAGCTCGTCTATACGCGCTCGCTTGGAGGGTTTCCCCAGACTGGTTGCACCAAGTGGTGTTTGGCACTCATAGCAAAGCGAAACCGGTTCTGGGAGCTGGACTTCGGACCCTTCCGACCGACTTTGACGACATTATTTTGCTGGCAGCCTTTTACAACGAACTCGATCCGAATTTACTCCGAGCAGTTATCTATGTTGAGTCCCGTTTTCAGAGCCAAAGCATTTCTCCAAAGGGGGCTCAGGGGCTGATGCAGCTCATGCCCGCTACCGCTCTCGAGATGGGAGTTCGCGACCCCTATAACCCTCACGAGAATATAGCCGGGGGAGCAAAGTACCTTCGAAAGATGCTCAACCGCTTTGACTCTCGTCTTGAACTTGCTTTGGCAGCGTATAATGCTGGGCCGGGAACGGTTGAGCGGTACAAGGGTATCCCCCCTTACCGAGAGACGATCTCTTACGTAGACAAAGTCATGATGTACTATTCGTTGTTTCGGCGTTCCGCACAGAGCGAGAACCAAGCCTAGAGCAAGAATGCCGGAATCATTGGTGGGTTTTTACGGTGTTTGCTCTCGCCCCCGTCTTGCTTCGCAAGCAGAGCTTGACGGGACAGCGAATAGCGCTCCTCTTTAAAAAATACTGACAATCCTTTGGCTTGACTGTTTTATTTGAAGGCTTTGCTCCTTATCTCTGGCTCTCGAGATGGGCAAAGGCAATATTTCTTCGTCCTCAGCATAAATGTCTTACGACATTCCCACTGAGGACCGCTATAATCGCTGTCCTTCTCCTTTGTACTGGCCCCACGCGCGATACCGTTTTATCCTCTTCCGAAAGGTGAAGACTCGCTCGAAGTCGTTAGGCGTGCTGAGCACTTCTTATGAATTACGTTTTTTATACTATTTGGGGCCTTATCCCGCTGGTCTATTTCCTGTTGGTTCTGTGGAGTCGACTCGAGCAATCAACCCATGTTCGTAAAGGAAAGAAAGCCTCTCGTGAATCTTCGGATCTCTTTCGACAGGCGATTTTTGTATCTGCATGCGCGCTTGTTACCTTTCTCGTCGATTATTTCTTTGTTGATCAGGGCTTGGTTGAAGACATTCTCCCAGAGTTCGTCCCGCTTGGGTTTATTAAGCTGATTCTCTTTCCAATAGTTTTGATGGTCCTCGGCAAGATAGTCGGGGGCTCGAAGCCTATTCGTATAGAGAAAGCCCCTCGTCCGACGAGTAGACGATGAAAGAGACTCCGCTCCGCATCGCTGGAATTGACGAGGTAGGAAGAGGGCCGCTCGCCGGACCGGTTGTTGCTGCCGCCGTAACGCTCCCCCGAGAATTTCACAACGCTGAGATCGATGACTCGAAGAAACTCTCTCCACGAAAACGCGAAACTCTTTCCGAAATTATTCGAAAACAGGCTCTTGAATGGTCGATAGTTTCTCTTTCTCCCCGAGTTATCGATGCCCTTAATATTCGGGAGGCCTCTCGTTATGCAATGGCGATAGCCCTGCAGTTTGTCACCGCTTCAGAGGCTCTCGTGGATGGGAACGTACCAATTCATTGCGACATTCCTCATCGAACCGTCGTTGGCGGAGATGCACTGCATATTGAGATCGCCGCGGCATCGATCATTGCCAAGGTGTGGAGAGATGAACTCATGGCGGAATTCGCAAGGGTTTATCCAGAATACGGATTTGAGCGAAATGCCGGCTATCCAACGAAACAACACAGAGATGCGCTTGCTCATATCGGGATATCTGGTCTACATCGCATTACTTTTAAAGGAGTTAAAGAGTTCTCTCACTCTCTTCATCCACAATTTCAAGACTATCCCTTCGAAGATATCGTCGTATGCCGTCGAGACGAAGAAAAAACTTTTCCCTTCCTTTGGCACTCGGGGCGAGTCTCTGGCAGCGCTGTATCTCATGAGTCGCGGATTTTTCATCCTTGAGCGAAACTATCGCACTGAAAAAGGTGAAGTCGATATTATCGCACGAAAGAAGAATCTCCTTCTCATAGTTGAAGTAAAAACGAGGTCGGTTGAATCCCAAGCTGTCGTTGCGGGTAGAGATGCTGTTGACCGAGAGAAAATTGCGCGACTTGAGAGAGTCGCATCGACCTACCAACTAAAATTTCGTCGATTCCTGCCAAGGAATCTCCAGACTCGAATTGACATGATAGAAATTATTCTCAACGAGCGAAGAAGGCTTGATCTTCTCACTCATTTCGAGAATTTCGCTCTCTCCGCCGCGTGGGGAGAGTGAATCCTTCTTGCTCCTACTCCTCATCCTTGTCCAATGACAACTTGGGAGTGAGTCTGAAAGGGAGGTCTGACTTCTCTTTTTCTATGCCGGGGTTTCTGTCGGAGATTGAAGTTCTCCCTCAGGAGCCGAGGGTTCGGGAGTTTCATCGTCCAAGCTAAATCCCCCATCAAGAGCATCAAGTGTTGCTCCCTCGCCCGGGACTGATCCACCATTTTTTCCAGCGCCAACCTGAGCGAGTTTAATCTTGAGTTTAAGATCGGCAACGCTGTCGGCGTTCTTGAGAGCCTCTTCCTCAGAGATTCGACCGTCAAGCGCAAGTCTCAGCAGCGCTTGGTCGAAAGTTTGCATGCCCTCGTTTGTTCCTTTCTCCATCGCGTCTTTTATCGCGTCAACTTCTCCCTGTTTAATAAGCTCACGGACTCGAGCGGTGCCCAGAAGAACTTCGATCGCTGCCGCTCTCCCGCCTTCTTTTGTCTTAATAAGCCGCTGACTGATGATACCTTTTAAGTTGAGACTTAACTGGAGGTAGATCTGCCGGTGTCTTTCGGGTGGAAAGAAGTTCATGACCCGCTCCATAGCCTGATTTGCATTATTGGAGTGAAGCGTTGCCAAGCAGAGGTGTCCTGTTTCAGCAAAATTGATTGCATACTCCATCGTTTCTTCGTCCCGAATCTCTCCGATAAGGATTACTGTTGGAGCCTGACGAAGGGTATTTTTTAAGGCCGCCTTAAACGAGTCTGTATCAACTCCAACCTCTCTCTGAGAAACCACGCATTTCTTATGCTCATGAACAAACTCGACTGGATCTTCGATAGTGACGATGTGGCCCGCTTCATTTCGATTGCGGTGATCAATCATTGCAGCCAAAGTAGTCGATTTGCCAGATCCTGTCGCTCCGACAACCAGGACCAAACCACGTGAAACCATAGAAACGGAGCGGAGGACATCTGGGAGCTTCAAGTCGTCCAAGCTCAATATCTCAGTTGGAATCTTCCGAATTACGAGAGCAACACTCTTTTTCTGGTAGTACGCATTGAGACGAAAGCGACCGATCTCTGGATAGTAAAGCGCAATATTCTGCTCTTTCTTTTGGAGAAACTCGTTCCAGTCCGCTTCATCCATGCAACTCTGAGCAAGTCGAATAGTATCTTCATTTGAGAGGGGTTGCTTACCCGCTGGCTTCACTCCACCAGAGATCTTAAAGGAGGGAGGTCTTCCGGCTGTGACGAAGAGATCCGATGAATCGTGTTGAATCATAAACGCGAGCAACTGCTCGATTGTCACCATAGATCCCTCTCCCCAACTCGCCGCCTGATATCTTTGAGCGGCACGCTAAAATCAGACAGATGCAATACAGGTTTCACCTCTCAAAGAGGACAATAAGGTATCGAGCTGCCTCCCCAAACACTGAAGCACCCTTTGTTACCAGCAGTCTTTTACCGAAAATTTCCGGGAAAAGTCGGGCCCAAACATACTAAAAACTCGTAGAAATGAGAGGGTCAGCCAAGAGGGAAGTCCCCTTATCTTTGTTGGTTGGTAGTCTTCAAAGCGACAAATGAAAAGCTTCCCTTAAAAAACTCTCTCGTCAGATGAATTCAAGAGAAAACGTCACTTGGCTCATTGCCCTTTCCTAAGCAAAACAATACTCTCTGCCCCCACATTCCTATGAAACCGAACATTCGAAACATTGCCATAATTGCACACGTCGACCACGGAAAGACGACGCTCGTCGACCAGATGTTCCGTCAATCTGGGGTCTTTCGAGAAGGAGCGCTTGTTGCTGAGCGGCTTATGGACAACCTCGATCTTGAACGAGAGCGAGGAATTACTATTACCGCTAAAAACTGTGCGGTCTCATGGCAGGGAACAAAGATCAATATCGTTGATACCCCTGGCCACGCCGATTTTGGTGGAGAGGTTGAGCGCGCCCTCTCAATGGTCGATGGTGCGATTCTTCTTGTTGATGCCAGTGAAGGACCTCTCCCTCAGACCCGTTTTGTCCTTGAAAAAGCACTCGCGAAACGGCTTCCGATCATTGTGGTGGTAAACAAAATTGATCGGTCAGATGCGAGAGCAAAAGAGGTATTAAACGACGTATACGACCTCTTTATTGACCTCGATGCTAACGATGCCCAGATAGAGTTTCCGGTATTGTATGCCATCGGAAGAGATGGGATCGCGCAGACCTCACTTGAAGAACCAGGCAAAGATCTTCGCCCACTTTTTGATACACTTCTTGAACAGATCCCTCCCCCCGAAATCCAAGATGCACCGTTTCGAATGCTTGTGTCGAATATCGGGTACTCTGATTTTGTAGGTCGACTTGCTATCGGCAAAGTCGAAAGTGGAGTCCTTAAAAAAAATCAACAGATCATTTGCCTCAAAGAGAGCGAGGAAGTTTCGCTGAAGGTTACTCGCATTCAGGTTTATGCGGGAACGGAGCTTGTCGACAGTGAGAAAGCTGAAGCTGGTGACATCGCCGTCATTGCGGGCCTGGAAGAAGTTGAAATTGGAGACACCCTCGCTGCACCTGAGAATAAGAAAGCCCTCCCCCGACCGATAATAGACGAGCCAACAGTCGCCATGCGTTTTTACGCCAATGATTCTCCGTTTGCTGGCAAAGAGGGGAAGCACATTCTCGCTACACGAATTCAGCAACGACTTGAAAAGGAGTGCCTGGCAAATGTCGCGCTCGATCTCGATTTTCCGCCCGAGAGAGACTCATTTATTGTGATGGGACGTGGTGAGTTTCAGATGGTGATCCTCCTTGAAACTATGAGGCGAGAGGGGTTTGAGGTAGCAGTTGGAAGGCCTGAGATCCTTTTCAAGGAGAGAAACGGAGAGAAAGTCGAGCCAATCGAACTCCTGCATATCGACGTCGAGGAGACCTTTGTTGGGATCCTCACCGAGAAGCTGAGCCGCAGAAAAGGAAGACTTGAAAATCTTACAAACCACGGCACAGGTCGAGTTCGGATGGAGTTCTCTATCCCATCTCGCGGTCTTATCGGTTTTCAAAGCGAGTTCATGACCGACACCAAGGGAACTGGCATCATGCATAGCCTTGTCTCTGGTTATGAACCGTATCGAGGTGACTTTCGCTCTCGTTTTACGGGATCTCTCGTCTCTGACCGAGTTGGAAGCTCTGTTCCCTATGCGCTCTATAACCTCGAGCCTCGTGGCAGACTCTTTGTCGATGGGGGAGTTCCTGTATACAACGGAATGGTTGTCGGAGAACACAACAGAGACAACGACCTTATGGTAAACCCGTGTAAGACCAAAAAGCTCACCAATATGCGGGCGTCGGGAAAGGATGAGGCTGTTGTATTGACGGCAATAACTCCTATGAACTTAGAGCAGTCAATCGAGTTTATTCGAGATGACGAATTGGTCGAAGTCACCCCAACGAGTATTCGAATTCGAAAGCGAAAGCTCCCGCCACCAAAATCGACTTAGGCAATTTATCCTGCCCCAGTCCATGGAGCCTTGAACGAAAGCCCGAGTCCAACAATTCTCGACAGCAGTTCAGGATAAGAAAGTCCAGCTCCGTTTGCGGCCTCGGAAAACTCCTCGCCAAAACCAATACTTGGGTTGGCATTTGCCTCAAGTATGTACGGCTCGTTCTCTGCTGTGAGCCGTATGTCAAAACGGGCATATCCAGAGAGATAGAGCCTCCGGAATGCGCGCTTACAGAGCGTTTGAATTTTTCGGTTTATTGCCGGGTCTAAATCGACGGCTTCGTGAATATCAGTTCGATGCCTGTCCTGAAATGCTCGATTAAACTTCATGCGCTCAGTGGCAATCTTTGGTCTTCCCTCAGGAATGTGCGAAAGATCGAGTTCCCATGTCGGAAAGATCGTCAGTCTCTCGTTTCCAATCATTGAAACGTAGAGCTCACGACCTTCGACAAATTCCTCGACGACAGCATCGGTCCCAATCCGCTCATGGATAAACTGGATTCTTTCAACGCACTTTTCGGGAGAAGCAACAACTGAAGCTTGAGATATCCCACGTGAAGCATGCTCAGTAGCCGACTTCACCACGAGCGGATAGCGGAGCTTTGTCGGCGCCTTCGCCTTTGCCCTCTTTGGCGAGTAGCCAAAACGAGGAGTCGGTATTCGGTGATACGAGAGAATCTTTTTGGTGAGGACTTTATCGTGAGAGATAAGGAGTCCACGAGGATTACATCCAGTGAAAGCAACCCTCAACAGCTCTAAATAAGAGATGACATTCTGGTCATAGATGGCGACACCACTAAACTCTTCGATCATATTAAAGGCGATATGCGGCTCAAATTCTTCTAACGCAGCTCGAAGAACCGCGAGATCATCACGCAATCCGACAAAACGAATTTCATGACCTAACGATCTCAATCCCTTCTCGACATCGAACTCCGTTTTCCAAACGGGAATAGAATCCTGGGGAAGCTCGGTCACACCTTCTGGAGGAAGGGTCGTATCATGCGTGACGATAAGAATACGAAGAGGCCTCATACCGGAAGTCGAATTCTCCGTTGTTGCCTTAAGATCACTACCTCATGCGTGAGAATACACAGAGTATCCATAAGAGTATCGTGTTCGGACTTTTTGAGGTAGAGCTTCATTTCACCAGCTCGAGTTGTAAAATCATCCAAGAGCAGATCAATTGTAAGCGGAGGGACAGCGGACCACTCCGCTATTAACTTTCTCAATCGAACTTTGTATTTACGCAAAAAAGCATTCGCTCGAACTGGCTCCTGCGGTCGCTCTTCTGAGAATAAACGCCGCAAAGTGTGATCACATTCTGCTACTTCTCCTATTTGAAGTCTCTGTTTCTCTCTTTCGTAAAAATCCAAAAGGCGCTGACGATTCTGAGCAAGGGTGTCTATTTTCCGTCGTGAGCGAACCTTCGGTTGTTGTCCTTTAAGTTTCGACATTACAGCGTCTACGTACTGGAGCTTCTTGAGAGCTGCTGGAGCACTCCTATATCTTCGTTTCCAATTAAACGATGGTCTCAGCCACACAGCGAACGTTTCCGCGAAATCTTCAAGAGGATGGCTCTGCGCGTACCAGAAACGGATATTGTGGACATACCGATTGGAGTAAGGATTCAGCGTGTAGCTAGAAGTTGGATAAGGCTTGTGAGGATCGCCAAATATTGTTTTCCATGACCTCTGCCGACTCAAATCAAAGGCCGTATCAAAAGCGTGGCCCGCTTCATGTCGCAAGATTCGCATGAATTCAATTTTAGATCCCCCCTCCACTTCGTAAAGTTGCTTCCGATGGAGCTTTCTCAGTCGAGGATGACAGAGATAAAAGGGAATTGCGATGCCCGGAACACCTTCTGGCGAAAACCACTCATCAGAGATCCAAAGATGCGGACGAAAATGAATCCCCTTCGCACCAAGTTCACTAAAAAACTCATTGATCCAAGGCTCAATGTCACTCCGCTCCAATTCGACTGGGAGGTCGCAAAAGCGAAGTGAGAGAATCTGTCTTTCTGAGCTTGTTTCTAGCCGTATCTGATTTTTTGCCATTCTTATGCTCTTTTACCTCTCTGGAATGCCATAAAGCACAGCAGAATGCCAAACCGCTTCCCTCCTGGAAACGATGTGGCGAGGTTACGTTCATAGGTTTTCCACATTGATCATTGCGAATCTCTCTCGGAGTTTTCCTTACAGGAAAATCCTGAAATTTCGCATATTTCGAGGTGGAGCGAATCCTTCTCAGAGCGAGATCACATCTGAGAGGAGTGCGTCTCTCCTTAACTTTTCGTAGGTAGCGGTAACATGAAAGTAGGTCAGTTCAACTCTCTCCCATTCCGATTTTTTGCATTATGTTGTTTGGTTTTGCTCCCAGCTCTCGGGCAAGCAACCACATACGAGTATCAAAAAACGTTTCCTCCGAAGGGAAGTAATTGTGCTTCGGCGCAAAATGGTCAACAGGGATCAGCCGGATATATTCGAACTCTTCTTCTGACAATTGATACCACTGCAGAGACTTTCTCTCTGACGGCAAATTACGAAGAGTGCAATGGAGTTCTCCCGGATGGATCTTGGCTCGTACTCAGTGGCGGACCAAATCCGAAAGACCACGCAGGCCAGTTTCCAATTATCTATTTTGATGGATCACACAGCCACGATAACCCAACCCTTTCGATATATGCATATAACGGACAAAACGGTCCGACCAGTTGGTACAACAGTGGTACAAGTGGAAGTCCCCTTCCTGCCGACCGTATCCTCTCAAATGACGCAAATTCTGGGAGCCCAAATTTTGTCTCCGATGCTTTCGTACGAGAAGAATCCGACGGGACTCGAACGATTCACTATTCGATCAATTTTCATGAGATAAGCGCCTTTATTCCTCATCATCTGAATGGTGCAGAATGGGAGGGGCTGACCTTCGGAGATCATATCGGTGTGTGGTATCACTCCTTAAGCTCGCTTACGAGTGCATATTGCGCCCCAAACGATACGCATGCGAAGTGCCTTTCGGTATTCCCTGGACAGAGTTCTGCGGGATTTCTCAAACAGTGGAGTTTTGGATACCAAGGCTACTACGACATCGGAGATCACGAGACAAACACCTATCCGTACTGCACGGTTGCGTTTGGAGTAGGCGGCGCTCAAGCAAGATCGACTTCTCATGTCGGATATAAAATTTCTGGGAAGGAAGCCTACTCTGCCGCGAGTACATCGACTGCTACTTCAAATAAAGGTGGAAAGCCCTACTCTGGTTGCTATCAAGTCGAGATCGGGGAAACTGTTCACAGCACCGTGACCGGTTACGATCCCGACGATACCGAACTCACCATCACGTATCTTGAGAGCGAACTTCCACCCGGAGCAAACGCAACTCCAGATAGTGGAACAGTCGCCTCAGTGCCGTCAGAGGTGAATTTTCAATGGACCTCTACTCTCGCCGATGCAGGCCAGAGCTATACGGTTAATTTTCATTTCACAGACGACGGGAATGCTACACGCACATGTCCGATCGAAGTTTGCGTTCCTGACAATACACCGCCAACGTGCGATATCCAGGTCACAAGTGATAATCAGAACCAGTGTGGTGGAGTGGAAACCCATATTGCGTATGATGGAAGTGGATCTTCTGACGCTGAAGACACCCTTACCTATAGCTGGAGCACAGACTGCGATACCGTGGATCCTCAAGCCAACTTAAGTAACCCTACCGATCAGACAGCCGACCTTACCCTCTTTGCTCCCGGACTTGGGAACGGAGTGGTGGGTTGCCAAGTAACTCTGACAGTGAGCGATGGGCTCCACGCTCCAGTAAGTTGCAGTGCTCCAGTTGAAGTAGGCGCATGTGATTTGGACTGCCTCGATCAACCAAATGGCGACGCGCAGCTCGACCAGTGCGGAGTTTGCAATGGAAACAACGCATGCCTTGATTGTAACGGTATCCCAAATGGCGGAGCGGTCCTTGATGATTGTGGAGTCTGTGGCGGCTCAAATGAATGTATCGCATTTGATTGTGCCGGCACTCCAAACGGAAGCGCAGAACCAGACCGTTGTGGTATTTGTGCTGGAGATGGGCTGTCATGTATCGCAGACAATTGCTTTGAGCTCGATATTTTTGATGTTCAAGCCACTATGGACGCCGGTGCGAAGGCAGCCGAAAAATACGGTATTCGTGCTGGGCGGGCGTTGAAGAAGGCCTCAAAGAAACTCTCAAAAAAGGAGCAACGTTCAATTAAGTCTTTTGTGAAGAAAGCACTTGTTGAACTCCACAACGATCAGATTGCAAACTGGGTTCTCTCTTGGCAAGAGATTCCAACTGCCAATCCAAGCTGTACAAACCTCGACTTCTGCACAGAAGTGAGCAACGAAGATGCTGTGTCGACTTACAATACTCGGTCCGAGAAGATGAAGAAGGATAGTTTAAAAATTGTTCGAAAGTACAAGAAAACTCTCTTAAAGACCGGCACTGCCACCAGGGTAGCAAAGAAACTTGCTCGACGGCTGTCTCGACCAATAAAGGCTCAGAACAAGGCGAACTTGGAAGCAAGTTCTCAGGTTCCTTTGACGTACTCGTCTTGTAGCTAGGTTGGGAATTTCTGGAGATCGGGACAGACTCTCTCTGTTCCCGTCTCTGCATTCCTATCAATCATCATCACGAAAAAGGAGCTGCCAATCCGGCGGATCGTCTGAATGCTTGCGCTTCGTTTCCTTGGGAGCAGGATAAAGGGTTGGGGTTCCAAGTCTTTGGGAGAGTTTGTAGAAATCCTGATAGCTTCTCCGTCTCGTGTACGGCTCGCCATCAGCTTTGCTCGCTCGACAACCCATACAGAGACACCTGAGCTGGATGTAGCTCACCTTGTCTTGCAAATGGTCTGTCGCGTACGTATGGGTGTATCTTTGAAGCTCGCGTTTGGAGAGGTCAAATCCGCATTCCTCACAGATAAACCCCACTTGTGCCTTTCGAACCCGAGAAACCTTGGTCCAATCTTCTGGGGTGAGAGTGGACAACGCTCCTCGATCACGCGAGTAGCTGCCTTTCGGTCTCCACGACGCTTCAAACCCTGCATCAAAATATTCCCGAAGCTCAAATTTCTCGCGCTTGAATTCCTTAACTTCTTTTAAAAGCGAATTAATCTTCAAGAGACAGTTCTGGCAGAGAAAGAGTTTCTGATTGGGAATATCCTGATGAAACGCTCGTCCTTCAACCTCGGTGATGAGTCTATATCGAAATTGACCATCCTTTCTTTGCGCTATTCGATACGGGTCTGGCCACTTTCGATTCTCTTCCCAAGTGAGGATGTTACACTTCATGAGGTGATAGGGATGAAACTGCTCAACAATCGAGTCTTCAACGTAGCCCTCTTTTCGAACATCTGCGAGTTCGAGGTCCTCGAATTCAACTTTCTGCTCAGGAATGTACATAACAACTTTCGTCGCCATGCCGCTCCGAGGCTCTATATAGAAAATCGCCTCTTCGGTGATTGCAGTATCTTCAGAGCGAAACGTTTTGCCATCGCCACCAAGAATACGCCTGAGTTCGTCAGCGACTTCGCCAACGTGTCTCGTATTGAGTTCGGCAACGGCCTTTCGCAGCCGATTGAATTTAGTCAGCCTCACGACTTATTCTCAATATTTTCGATTATCTCTTTAATCTTCTCTTCGGCTTTTGTAAGCGCTCTGAATTCAACTCGTCGGGATCGCGCATAGTCCTCAGTCTGATGAGTATAAATTGGCTTTGCAAATGCCAGTCCGTTCGCTCGAAGAACCTTCGTAAGCCACTCCTGATACTCTCCGACCTGTGGAAGCGCAAAGCAGAACTCAAGAATTGAGAAAGATCGTCGTTGAGAAAGAGCAGCGTTTTTAAGATATCGATCAACAAAACTAACCTGCTCACTCCATTTACTAGAGGTATGACCTTCAATCCGGATCTCGTCAATTCTCTCTCGGTGTTTTTGACTCCCAAGCACCTTGATATAGCGCGGAAAAAAATTAGTGAGAATTCGCTTAAACTCCGGCTTAATGACATTACTACCTTGATCAAAGAGAATATCCGGCTCATTGAACCGAATCGTTGAGTCTTTGAGTATCTCAGCATTCCAAGCTGTGAGATCAGGCTCAAACTCCTTCAAGAGATCTCTTTGGAGCTGTTCTTGATAGTCAATATAGGTGAGCGCAATATGCTCAATTGATTTCTTCTCGTCCTGAACCTGCTGCATGAAGAGGATAGAAATGAAGAGAAAGACCATCATGAGGCCCGACATAATATCAGAAACTCCTATCCACTCCTCCTTATCGCTACTCATTTTTGGCCGTTACAAATTCAAAAAGAGATCGATAGTCTCGAGCAAACTGAGCCGTCAACTTCGTTAGAACATCCTCTAGTTCTCCGAGAGCTTTCGGAAGTTGATCCTGGATATCTTGCGTCAGCTCAGTAAGTGCCTTTGATTGGAGGCTGACCGATTTTTCAATCAAACCTGAAAAGCTCGAGAGATTTTCGGTTGAGCTGTTGAGCGCCTCGTGGGTGGATTCCAAGAAAACTTTTGCTTCATCTCCAAGGCGTTTGCAGCTCTCAAGGTGAGTTGCCAACGTAGCAATCTGGACATCATAAGTGCGCATGAGGTCAGAGACACTCTCGCAAACCTCTTTGGTCGCTTTGCTGCTTGAGACAAGGCTTTGAGCCGCTGTAGAAGAAGTCTCAAGTGAAGCTCTGATCTCTTTTAAGTGTGATTCGGCGCTATCCACGTGATCTCGATATTTGTCTTGCCATTCAAGGAGTTTGGCGCACGCCTCGTTCAGCTGCTTAAAATTGTCTCCAAACTGCTCTTGAAGGTTTGTGTTAAATTCAACAATGACATCTTCAAGTGCTTGAATAATCTCTTTACTCGCCCCGGAAGCGAGTTCCACGAGAGCTTTATCAAGGGAGCCATTAATCTGCTGCAGCTGAGCAGCGAGAAAGACCTTCATCTCAGAAAACTCTTTTACGAGAACCGCTGGAGATTCTATCGTAGCAGAGAGTTTATCGACCCTTCCGTAGAGCTTAATAATGTTTCTTTCGATACTGTGGAGAACGGCAGACTCTTCTCCAGCTTCAAGAAAGAGCTTTTGAAGGATCGCAAGAACCACCGAAAAGAACATTCCAAAAACAGAGGTGATAAACGCAAATTTGAGACCTTCGAGAAGTTGCGGAACACTCTCGGCAATGTGAGTAGAATCGAAACCATAGAGTCCAGCTAAGATCCCCACAAAAGTTCCAAAGATCCCAATACTGACGATTGCGGACTTAAAATCGATATGTCGAACGACTCGAGAGCCTAAGGCTTCAGCTATGATTCCGACAAAGTCATACAGAAAGAGAAAGAGCATGACCAAAGTACATGCGATGAGCATGTTGTCCGACGCTATGTGATAGAGGTACTGCTCGAGGAGACTCGCTCTTTCCATTTTTAGTGTGACCCCTTGCTCTCGATTGATCGTTGAGAGCCACCCTTTCAATCCAGGAACGAAAGGGTTTCATCGGTATTTGATGCCCCGAGAAAGAGAAAAGATGGGGAAATCCCAGTAAATTCAATTAACTAGAACTTTGTTTGTGCGATTTTCGGTCCTACACACTGACGAGAGACGGCGCTTCGACCTACCCGACACGAGAAATGAGCGACTTATCACCCCGCGAAAAAGAAACCCGCTTATCCATCCGAGTGATTCAAAAATTCACCCATTAATGAAACTCAGTTTGGCCGAACATCATAACTTGAAGAAAAGATGAAGAGTTCCATGGGAGCATGGCGTGTCATCTTTGGGTTTCGAGGGCATTCTTTGGAGGGTACATGGCGGTTTTCGACGATACTTCGCGGCATCAGTCCGCAGCAGTTTCTACTGCGATAGCCGAGAGAGTTGATTTAGGAAGAGACGGAAGTCTCTCGACATTCTCTGAATCTCTCCTTCACCCAGGAAGTGAGCCTACTTCAAACATCATGATTAACCTCGAAGGCGGCCTTCAAGAGAGTGGCTTTGCAAGGCGTTTTAATCTGCAGGGGCTTCACCAAGACCCAGTTCATGATCGCGCTCACAATATCGCGGTTGAAAATATGACCGAAGAAGAAAGAGCGCAGTACAACGCAGAGATAGAGAGATATCGGAGGAATCGGCAGCTTTACGAAGGTGGGGCACTTCGAATGTTCTCCCCTGAAGAGCTCTCACCAGGTCCGATGATGCGAGAGATCGAGAAAAGAACGAGCGAACTCATTGAACAGGCTCGTCTTCGTGCTTTTGAAAAGCTCGCTCCTGAACAAAAAGACCGCCTCCTTCTCGAAGGAATGCAGGAGGGAAAGCAACAGACGGAGAGAGACTTCGAGCAGAAGGTCCTAGATGAATTGCAACGGATGCGAGAAGGGATTTCCGAAGCACCCGAAGAAGAGCAGAAATTTGGGATCTCAGGGATAACCCAAAAGAGCTACCAGCAAGAAAGAGATGAAGGAAAAGTCACCTTTGACGATCCTCTCGCTTCTCTCGAGCAAGAGCTTGAAAAATTGCGAGAGAATAATCCCTATCGACTGATCGATGAGAAGCAATTCCGAGAAGATATGCTTGAATTAACGAAACAAGCCCTTACTCAAATTAATGAACTCGCAAAAGCCCATCCCGAATTGAATGCAGTACTTGAAAAGACTTCTCGCGAAGTCACCGAGATGAGAGACTATATCCAACAGGTCTGCGAAGCGAGTGCTACGTATGAGTCTTTACGGCAGATCATGGCGACTCTTCCCCCGGATGCAACAGAGCGGATGCGAGCGCTTATGGAACAACAGTCACAGAAAATGCAAGAGAACGTTCAAAGGTTTTCTAACAACATTCCAGAAGCTGAGGGGTTTCTCGAAGCCGTTCTCGAGTTGAGGAATTCCTAATTTAGCCGGGAAACGCAAATAGTCCCTGAATCTCAGGAATTATCTTAGAGAGAGAGTTTTCGGTA
>JAGRAO010000434.1 GCA_020434565.1 Bdellovibrionales bacterium | reverse complement strand
GGTCTCCCGGTGGCCAATGCTACTTTTACACCGCTCTCAGATAGTTTTTTGATTGCGTTTACAACTCGAGGAGCGATCTGCCCAGTAGAGTCTATTAGAGTTCCATCCAGATCAAAAAAAGCTATGCGTATCGAGCTAACATTCATAAGAGATGGTGTGGTGGGCGGTACAAGACTTGAACTTGTGACATCCAGCTTGTAAGGCTGGCGCTCTACCAACTGAGCTAACCGCCCATCTTTATTGAGCTTTCCGAATGCGGACCGCAAGCTTAGCGGGACTCGCTCTCCGTGTCAAATTGCTTTCAACAATGTAGATCAGATATTAATGCGTTACTATCCCTACCTCGGACTTTCCGGTCTCTGAAGGGGTAACGCCAGTTACTGACTTGGCCAAATCTCCGAAAAGCTGCTCGCTTCGAATTTCTCGAAGGTCGAGAACCGACTTCAACTCATCTGGCCCATTAATCCTAAACGCTTCGAAAAGGACTGTGTCCATATGAGAAACCGGAACA
>JAGRAO010000433.1 GCA_020434565.1 Bdellovibrionales bacterium | reverse complement strand
GATCTTTGTTTTGTCGAGCCGCAAATAGAGCTGCTTCATTAACGAGAATCTCTAAATCTGCTCCGGAAAAGCCCGGTGTACCACGCGCTATAACTTCCAGATTGACATCCTCAGCCAATGGAGTCTTGCGAGTATGAACTTTTAGTATTCCAATTCGACCATTTAAATCGGGCCTTGGCACGACAACTCTTCGGTCAAAACGCCCAGGTCTCAGAAGGGCTGGATCCAACACGTCAGGGCGATTCGTTGCGGCAATAAGAATGACCCCTTCATTGCTCTCAAATCCATCCATTTCAACCAAAAGCTGGTTAAGGGTTTGTTCTCGTTCATCATGACCACCACCCATTCCTGCGCCGCGATGTCGGCCCACTGCATCGATCTCGTCTATGAATATGATACATGGAGCGTTCTTCTTACCCTGAATAAAAAGGTCTCGAACACGCGAAGCTCCAACGCCAACGAACATCTCGACGAAATCCGATCCAGAGATACTAAAAAAAGGTACTCCTGCCTCAC
>JAGRAO010000432.1 GCA_020434565.1 Bdellovibrionales bacterium | reverse complement strand
TTGCCCACGTCGACCACGGGAAGACGACTATTATCGATCAGGTCTTTAGGAAGGCCGGGGCGATCGAGGCAAGAAGGGCTGTCGAAGACCGAGTCATGGACAGCATGGAACTCGAAAAAGAGCGGGGGATTACTATCTCTGCCAAGAACTGCTCGGTCAATTGGAAAGGGGTGAAAATCAATATCCTCGATACGCCCGGTCACGCCGATTTTGGCGGAGAGGTTGAGCGCGCCCTGTTGATGGTCGATGGGGCAATTCTGCTGGTCGATTCGTCCGAAGGACCGCTACCGCAAACGCGCTTTGTATTGCGCAAGGCACTAGAGAGAAAGCTGCCAATCATTGTGGTGATCAATAAGATTGACCGTTCGGATGCAAGACCACAAGCGGTCATTAACGAAATCTACGATCTCTTTATCGATCTAGATGCAAATGACGAGCAGCTCGAGTTTCCGATCCTTTATGCGATTGGCCGGGATGGCATAGCCAAACGCAGGCTCGAAGACAAAGATGGAACACTGG
>JAGRAO010000431.1 GCA_020434565.1 Bdellovibrionales bacterium | reverse complement strand
TCATCATTCGCCGCCTCAAGGAGCTTGGTTACGTGCACACCGTGCGCAGCGCCAAGAAGATGATCGAGCGCCGCACGCCGGAAGTCTGGGACATTCTCGAAGAGGTCACAAAAGGTCACCCGGTCATGCTCAACCGTGCACCAACTCTGCACCGTTTGTCCATTCAGGCATTCGAGCCGGTTCTGATCGAAGGTTCCGCTATTCGTCTCCACCCGTTGACCTGTGCGGCTTACAATGCCGACTTCGACGGTGACCAGATGGCTGTGCACGTTCCGCTTTCAGTGGAAGCACAGCTTGAGGCCCGGCTGTTGATGCTCGCGCCGAACAACATTTTCACGCCATCCAGTGGAAAGCCGATCACGACGCCATCACAGGACATCACGCTCGGTTCTTACTTCCTGACTTACTTCCGCGAGTCACCGCTCGTGAAGAAGGACCCGAACGAGCGCCTGCCGCTGTTCGGAAGTCTGGCCGAAGTGGAGTACGCTGTATCGCAGAAGAAAGTGCTCATCCACCAGAA
>JAGRAO010000430.1 GCA_020434565.1 Bdellovibrionales bacterium | reverse complement strand
AGGATATCCAGCCAACACGCCGCTATCCATTGCCTCAACCACACCTTTTTCTACAGCAGGGATATATTCTCTCGGGACCACACCACCAACGATGCGATCTTCGAAGACAAAGCCCTCACCTGGATCGTTCGGCTCGAGTTCCAACCAGACATGGCCGTATTGGCCACGACCACCGGACTGACGCACAAAGCGGCCTTCGATGCGTACCGGCTTACTGATGGTTTCACGATACGCCACCTGCGGTGCACCCACATTGCATTGCACGCGGAACTCACGCTTGAGGCGATCAACAATAATATCCAGGTGAAGTTCACCCATCCCAGCAATAACAGTCTGGCCGGTCTGATCATCATAGCGCACCCGGAACGTCGGATCTTCTTCAGCGAGCTTGATCAGAGCTTCCGTCATTTTATCCTGATCAGCCTTGGATTTTGGTTCGATTGCGACATTGACAACGGGCTCGGGGAATTCAATGGTTTCCAGCAAGATCTCGTGATTTTGGTCACAGAGAGTTTCGCCGGTAAAG
>JAGRAO010000429.1 GCA_020434565.1 Bdellovibrionales bacterium | reverse complement strand
AGCTTCGTCATATCGAGCTGTAGGTTCGACTTATCAAGCAAACGCATCACAACCTTCTCTCCAAAGAGGGTCGGTAGAACGTTCACACGAAAATCCATTTCGCGATTATTTCCCAGCTTCAGTTTGATACGTCCATCCTGGGGTAGACGACGTTCAGCGATGTCCAGCTCAGACATGATCTTAACACGAGAGGTGATCGCATTTTTTAGCTTTGGAGGGGGCTTCATGATTTCATAAAGCACTCCGTCGATACGAAAGCGCACACGGAAAACTTTTTCATAAGGTTCAATGTGAATGTCGGAAGCGCCTTTTTTGATGGCGTCTGTTAGAACGGCATTCACAAGTTTTACAACGGGCGCGTCCTCCGTAGCCTTCTCAAGCTCGCTAAGATCGACATTGTCGGCGGTATCAACAACCTGCACATCTTCTTCGTCGATATCTCCGATGATGCTTTCGTATGAGACATTCTGCTCAAATAGTTTTTCTAAGGTGTGCTTTATGGCAGGCTCGGAAGCCAGCATCACCTGTATAT
>JAGRAO010000042.1 GCA_020434565.1 Bdellovibrionales bacterium | reverse complement strand
GGAGGTGACTCATTTCGATCGCCCTTCGAAAGGCTGTCGCATCAATCCCGAAATTATCCGCAACAAATGGAGCTTTCTCTTTTGCGGCATGGAACACACGAAGTTGCGCGATGTGGTCAGACTCAAACTCCCCTTCGCAGAGTTTTCGCCACCTCTTCTTGCTTTCGGGAACGACGATTCCCTCGGCTTCGATTATAGACGCAATATCGATTGCATTCTCAAGCAGTCCAGGAGTTGACCGATCCATTTCTTCTGCGCGAGCGAGCATTTTGCCCGTCCGAACATCAACCGGTAATTCAGAAACTCTTCGCCCTTCCTCGGTCGGAAAATCCGTGGGCCCTAAGAGATTCAGTTGATAGAGAGCTTTCCTTGCCAAATCGATATTCTCTTGAGGAGGTCGATTCAGGAAAGGGAGTCTCTCTATTGACTCTCCCGCACAAGAGAGAGTGAGGAAGAGCTTCTCAAGAGCCACTCGCTCAATCTCTGGACTCGGCATGGGAGCGAGCTGATCGATCGGCGTTTGACCGTGATAAATGTACACTCCCGGCCCACACCGTCCACACCTTCCCATGCGCTGAAAAACATTAAATTTTGAAACGTCTTTCGCACTGAGAGTCTCAACTCCATCCACGAGTTCAACATCTTTCTCAAGTCCAGAATCGATGACCGCATCGATATCTGGGATGGTGATACTGGTTTCTGCAATATTTGTTGCGAGGATTATCTTTGCGCGATCGAAAGACTGAAAACACCTCTCTTGCTCTTCCGCCGTCAACTGTGAGTGAAGGGGCAAAACTTCTGCATCCACTCCCAACTCATCGAGCTGATCCTGCATCGCTCTGATTTCCGGCTTCCCGGGTAAAAAGACGAGTACATTTTTCCCTTGATACGCCAAACTGATGGCATCATGAGCGATGGATTCCCCCGGTTCCCGACGTTCAATCGGATACGCTCTGCCCTTTGCGGTAAGCACCGGAGCACCGAAACGTTCCGACAAAGTTTCGGCATCTATGGTTGCCGACATAATAATAAGCTTCGGAGGTTTCGGCCCCTTTCCATGCCGATATTCGTTGAGACGCTTTTCATGGACCGCCAAGAGCGCGTCCATTGATTGGTTGCGCTCGTGAAACTCATCGATGATGAGAACATCAGACTGCTCATGGCGCGGTCCGTAGAGCGCCTTTCGAAGCTCAAACCCATCGGTGGAGATGATCAATTTAGAGTCGCTGCTGACCGCCTCATGGAGCGCATGACGGTATCCGACCTCTTCACCGAGCTCCTCCCCCCGCTCTTTGGCAATTCGCAGCGCAACTGAACTGGCAGCAAGCCGCCTCGGTTGAGTCATGGTTACGGTATATCCCTGGTCGAGGAGCATCTGAGGAACTTGGGTGCTCTTGCCAGCTCCTGTTTCTGCTGTAATGACGACAACATCGCTCAGGTCCACCGCTCGTAGGAGTTTTTCACGGATCTGATAGATCGGGAGATTGAGTTGTTCCCTCTTTTCTGGAGTGAGACCGTCGGTGGCTTCTTTCGTCTTAGAAGCGAGGGCCCGAGTAAGAACAGCATCCGGGGTGGTCTTCTCGGGAGGCGACCACGGACTAAACGGCCCTCTACTGAACCTGTGCTCCGGAAGTTTATTGCCCTGCAAAAGCTCTATCCCTGAGGGAATCGGCTTTCGAGAGAATAAATGAGCCCGGCCTGCCGGGCTCGCCATACTCGACATACGACAGTACTACTTTAAACGACTTATAGTTGGCCCTGACAGTAAAGCCAAATGCCTTTTGATCCAAGGAAATTCTCTCCCCAAATGAGCTTTTAACATACTTTTAAGAGGCCAATCCGAATTACCGTTCGAAGGGACGAATCGATCTGGAAAATCCGGAATCTCTAGGAGATTTGCTTTTTCACCTCATCCCTCAAACGGGAGAACGTCTCCATCCCTTGGAGGAAACTGCTCGCTTTCTAGTCCGCTACACCACTCCTGATGGAGAGTCCCAGCTCGCTTTTCCTGGAGATACATACGAGCGGTTTTGAGTGACACGGGTGAGGCGCACATGCCCTTCTCGACCTCAGGAACCCGGGCCTCACAAAGTTCAACTCTGGCAGTCCACACTAACCGCTCAACATCGCTAAACTCGGTTTCAAACTGGCGATCGACTGGAATGACAAAGAAGAGATCTCCATCACGCGGAGCTTTTGAAAGAAGTCCCTCGAGACGGGCGAGATCGTCCCAGTCTTCAAGTTCAACCTCTCGGCTATCGCGACTGTAAATTTCCATACATCTTTCCGTTACACGACGAAAACTATTGTAAAGAACGTGCTGGCTTAAGCAACTTGAGGTATAGTCGAGCTTCAAGCAATCGCTTAGCGTCTCTTGAACCCTGAATTTTCAGCTGCTTTGTATGGAAACACTTACCTGCCAGGCCATGGCATTTTCGAACGAAGTAGCCCTAGAGCTTCTCCGAAACGCATTCGAGGATTTTACGTTTGAGCGAGGAGAGGAGCATTCACTAAAGGCTACCGGCGACGGCAAACGAAGGGTCTTTATCTATCGATTTCGAGCTATTGTACTCATAGGATTTTCCGTAGATGAGATTAAAAAGCACCAGGAAAAGGTTCGATCACTAATATCAGCCGACAAGTACCTCATTGAAGAAGACGACTTCTCAGTCATTACTGATAGCAATCAGGCGTCTGTCCGTTTTAATGCGGTCGAGTTGCCTCGGTGGGACGAAGACCTTATCGAAATTCTCGCTCAGGTCCTTGCTCGCTCAACCTCTCTTTCGATCGTTGAACGAGAAGTCAATTCCCTTATCGAAGATTCCTCAGGAATGACGTCAACTGTCGGAGAGTGGTTTTTTTACGGTCGAGCTCGAAGGCAAGTTCACGAGCATCTTCAAGATGTGTATCAGATTCGGCACAGACTCATCCTGCAACTCTCGTTACTTCGAGCTCCTGACCATGTTTGGGAAGACGAACAGAGCGAGAAGGTCTACAAGCGGCTTGTAGAAAATTTTGATTTCCTGGACCGACTCGATGGCGTTGAAAGAACCCTTGAACTCAGTTCAGACGTTGCGCGATTTCAACTCGAGGTGATGCACATGAGGCGCTCTGAGATCTTGGAGATCATTATTATCCTCCTGATCCTCGTTGAAGTCGTCCACACGTTTATTCCGAGTTCGTAGTTCCTGCCGAGGACTTCAGAAAGTCTTTTACACTGAGTTACCTCTCTTCAGGAGGGAACGCTCCTGCTCTTAGTTCTCGTCCTGCTCCTTGTCTGAAGAGAAGTAAGGAGAGGACCTAAAGAAAACATCCGAAAAAGTCATACCCTGTCATGAAATCTGAGCAGGACTGCAATCCGTAAATGGCGGCGGGAAAGCTGCTTAACCTCACAGGACTACTCAGCCTCTTCCTGCTCTTCTCCTTTCGGAAGCACTTGCTCAAAAGGCTCGTCCGTATCAACAAGCTCAAAGGCCTCCCACCCACTTCCAAATGCTTTGTATATTCCTACGAGTGAGAGGGCGACTTCTTCTTTACTTCTTGATAGCTCGGTCTCAACCTCGAGCAAAGTCCGCTGAGCATCCAATACAGAAATAAAATCTAACGCCCCTTCCCGATACTGAAAGTCGGCAAGTTCAAAAGCCTTTCGAGAGGAGAGAAAAGCATTTTCATAGTGCAGGAGAGAGGATTTTCCAGTAGTAAACGTGCTGAACGCGTTCTCTACATCTTCAAGACTTGTCAGTACCGTTTGCTCATACGCCATGAGGGCAGCCTGCGTTTCGGCTTCTTGCGCATAAATCTGCTGGCGCAAGCGCCCTGTATCAAAAGCTGCCCATGTAATTGTTGGCCCGTATCGAAAAATCCGCGCGCCGTTATCGAGCAGCGAAAACTTTGGCGCTTCCACACCGAGCGATCCGTCGATCGTTATAATCGGAAAAAGCTCAGCGGTCTTTACTCCGATCTGTGCCGTAGCAGCTGCCAGAGTCCTTTCGGCTCGTCGGACATCTGGTCGATGCCTCAGGAGAGCTTGTGGATTGCCGATAGTCACGGGCCCAGCATAGGACGGTATATTCGGCAACGGCGCAGCAGAAAGTCGCTCCACCAGATCTCGCGGGGCCTCGCCAATGAGCACGGCAAGCCTATGCATCCGCATGTTTACTTCGTTTTCGAGAGGAGGGATGCTTGCCTGGGTCTGAGCGAGCTGAGTTTTCGCGCGCTCGACATCAAGTTCAGGGACTTCGCCATAGGTAAACTTCGACTGAACAAGCTCGAGGCTCTTTTTCTGGAGCTCCTCGTTCGACTGAGCAATCGCGTAACGGTGCTGAGCACCCCTGAGACTCACATAGTGAGAAGCGAGATCAGAAAAGAGTATTCGCAAGACGTCGTGAAGTTCGGCAACAGTCCCGTCATACTCCGCGTTTTTCGCTTCAAGATCGCGGCGCAACCGTCCGAAGAGATCCACTTCCCATGAAGCGTCGACACTCCCGGTGTACACTTCATACTCAAAGTTTCCCTGACTTGGACCCGTTGTGGACCCTCCACTTCCGGGGAATCTCGAGTTTGAATTTCGCGCCTTCTCGTAGGTCCCGCTCAGTCGAGCACCCGGTAACAGTTCAGAAACGGCTTGATTCGCCAGAGCTCTACTCTCATTGATTCGAGCAACCGCCTGTCGAACGCCGCGATTATTTGAGGCAGCCTCAACGATTAACTGATTGAGAATCTCGTCATCAAAGGATTGCCACCATGTCACATCGAGATCCTCTCCAATCCCAAGCTGCGGATCAGTCTGCGAAAAATGATCGGGGAGTTCAGGATGCGGCTTTTTGTAGTCCGGCCCTACTGCGCATCCCGCGAGAACAAACACTGTCGTCAAACCAAATCTGAGAAAATTCTCTCTCGAAGGCATGTTATTGAATCTCCGAAACGAAACGGCAGGTCCAGTGCAACAACTGCTCGACACTCAATGAGCGTTCTCGCGTATTGCAGGGAAAAAAAATTCTAAGACTGCGTCTATCCATGCGCCACCACCTGCGAATCTGAAAAGCGTTCTCGGTGAGAATTACCCACGCTCTCAGAGCGCTCCTCGCCGGAGTGCTCGCGAGCAATGAAGGAGTAAATGACTGGAACGACAAAGAGGGTAAAACCTGTCCCGATCATCATTCCCGTCACAAGAACGATCCCGATACTATTTCGGGCTCCAGCCCCTGCTCCCGATGCAAGAATAAGTGGGAAGTGTCCAACTACTGTCGCAACAGTCGTCATAAGAATAGGGCGCAGTCGAACTGCCGCTCCTTCAATCGCGGCATTGAGTTTATCCATTCCCTGGCGTTGGAGTTCATTCGCGAATTCTACGATCAAGATACCGTTTTTCGCGATCAAGCCCACGAGTGTCACGAGCCCCACCTGTGAGTAGATATTCATAGTGGTGAACCCAAAGAAACAGAAGAAGAGTGCACCAAAGAGCGCTAACGGCACCGAACCCGCAAGAATGATGAACGGATCGCGAAAACTTTCAAATTGCGCTGCGAGCACTAAGTAAATCAGAACAATTGAGGCAAGGAGAGTGTACGAAAGGCTCTGTCCCTCCTCTCGGAGCTGTCTCGATTCTCCTGCATAGTCAACCTCAAACCCGGCAGGCAAGATCTCGCTGGCTTTTGATTCAAGAACTGACAGAGCGTCATCGAGACTTACTCCTGGAGGGATTGCCCCTTGAATCGTAACCGAATTCAGCTGTTGAAAGCGCTTCAACTCGCGAGGCTGGACCGTGTTATTGAGAGACGCGATTGAACGAAGCGGAATGACATCTCCCTCTGGTCCTGTAACGTACATGTGAAGAAGCTGTTCAGGGTTGAGCCTTGACTGTCGATTCACTTGGGGAATGACTTTGTAACTTCGACCCTGGATGTTGAAGCGATTGACAAAATTACCGCCCGTCATCGCCGCAATATCTTCACCAATGGTCGCCAGATCAAGACCCAGCGAGGCAACCTTATCTCTATCTATCACGAGTTCGGCCTCAGGCATGTCGAACTTCAGATCTGTGTCAGCGAACATAAACAACCCGCTCTGAAACGCCGCCCCGACGAGTTGCTGCCCATACCCGTACAATTCTTCTGGTTCGCTCGTAGAGTTGATCACCAATTCAAAAGGGAAATCTGCCCCACCCGGAAGTGGCGGAGGTGAGGTCACAATTACCCGAACCCCTGCGACCTGAGAAACCTTCGCCCACGCCTCTCCCTCCATCTCAAGAGTCGAGCGAGAACGCTGAGACCACGGCTTCGCAAGAATTCCACTGAAGCCCCCGGAAGCACTCGTCAACTGAAAGGAGCTCTTATATTCAGGAAAGCTCTCAAAGACCTTCTGAACTTCGTTCGTATACAGGGTCGTCTGTTCAAGAGAAGAGTTCGGAGCAGCCTGAACTATTCCAAACAACACTCCCTGGTCTTCGCGCGGAGCGAGCTCTTTCGTTGAGAAAAGATACATGAGAGGCACAAAGAGAATGATAGGGAGAATTCCGATCAATATCGGCAAACGCCACGCTAAGACGACCCTTAACGCATCGCGATACCAGTCATGGAGACGTTCAAATCCAGCTTCCACCCTTTTCTTCATTCGAGGAGCTTGGTCAGCCGGAACCACAAGCAGAGACGACATCATCGGAGAAAGCGTGAGAGCGACAAATCCTGAAACTGCGACAGCCCCAGCCAACGTAAAGGCGAACTCTCGAAAGAGCACCCCCGTAAGTCCACCTTGGAGACCAATTGGAGCATAAACCGCCGCCAAGGTAATAGTCATGGCGATCACCGGGCCTACCAGCTCTCTTGCACCTTGAAGAGCGGCTTCGAACGGCCTCATGCCTTCGGCGACATGCCGCTCCACATTCTCAAGCATAACAATCGCATCGTCGACTACGAGCCCAACCGCAAGCACAATTGCAAGGAGAGTGAGGAGATTAATCGAAAACCCAAACACAAACATGAGGGCTGCGCCCCCAGTGAGAGAGAGTGGAATTGCAACGACAGGAACGAGAACCGATCGAAATGATCCGATAAAAAGAAAGATGACGAAGATAACGATCGCTATCGTTTCAGCAAATGTCTTTAAAACTTCATCAATAGCGTTCTCTATATACTCAGTAGCATCATAGGGAATAGCGAGCGTGATGCTTGGGGGGAGAGATCTCCCAATTGCAGGGAGTGCCTCACGCACTCCGCGAATAACCTCAAGTGAATTCGCGTTAGGAAGCGCCCACACTCCCATAAATGTCGCGACTTTGCCGTCGAACCGAACGTTTTCGGTATAGTTCTCAGCGCCGAGCTCCACATCCGCGATATCTCCGAGTCGAATGAGCGTCCCGTTTCGAACCTCAACAACGAGATTGTTAAACTCCGCAACCGAGGTCAGATCGGTATTTGTCGACAGGTTCGTCACAACCATCGCACCTTTCGTCTGACCAACAGCGGCGAGGTAGTTGTTTCGGGCGAGAGCTGTCCGGACCTGACTCGGAGACACTCGAAACGCTGCCATTTTATCCGGGTCGAGCCAGACCCTCATGGCAAAGGTCCGCGCACCGAGAATGTCTGCTTTTTGCACCCCAGGCAGCGACGAAAGTTTCGGTTGAACTACTCGAATAAGATAATCGGTTATCTCGTTTTGCTGGAGAGAATCCGAAGAGAAGCTCAAGTACATCGAAGCAAATCGATTATCACTCGTCTCGACGTCAACAGTTGGCTCCTCGGCTTCAGGCGGAAGATCGTTCGACACCTGAGAGATCTTTGAGCGGATCTGGGTGAGAGCTTCGTTTACATCATAGTTCAATTCCAAGTGAGCGCTAATCGTGCTCATCCCCTGAGCACTCGATGACGTGAGGTAATCAATGCCGTCAGCACTCGCAACTGCCCGCTCCAAAGGCGTCGTCACAAACCCTCGCACGAGTTCAGCATCTGCTCCTATGTAAACGGTTTGAACCTTTACAACGGCCAGATCGCTCTTTGGATATTGTCTCGTATTGAGACTATATATTGCCCAGATACCCGCAAAGAGAAGGATCAGGTTTACGCACGTAGCGAAAACCGGTCGGCGAATAAAAATATCGGTAAACATGAACTCTCCGTTACGCGTTCTCTGGACTCGGCTGCAGTTCGTTCTCCGGAGTCACTGTGTTGTTCACCACAACTCGAACCCCGGGATACAGTTTAAAAGCTGCAGAGCTCACTACTTCTTCCCCTGCTTGAACCCCAGACAAGATCGCAATTCGGTCTCCTCGTCGTTCACCAAGACGCACCGCCCGAGACTCTACATCTCGCGGAGCCTGCCCCTCGACGGCTTTTATAACAAAGACGGTATTTCCATACGGAGCAAAGCGAACTGAAGAAGTCGGCACCGAGACCACCTCCTGTTCCCTATCGAGAAGTACCGTCACGGCAGCAAACATTCCCGGACGCAAGAGCTCCTCTTTATTCTCGATCGTGGCCTGCACATCGATATTCCGCGTCATCTCGTTTACCGCCGACCCGACAGCCGTTACCTCAGCGTGAAATGTTTTTTCCGGAAACGCATCGAGTCCTATCTGCACTGAGAGACCAGCTCTCAATTGCCCAAGAGCCTGTTGGGGAAGCGAGAAGTTTACAAAGAGCGGATCGATCGACATCACCTCGACGACATCACTGCGAGAATCGAGTGTCTGACCGATATTTACCATTCGGATTCCAGCCCTTCCGTCATACGGTGCGATAACTCGTTTCCGTTCAATGACTGCTTTTAGACGAGCGACCTCAGCTCGAAGATTACGGGCCGCTGCTTCGGCCGCATCGAGGTCAGACTGTGAATTTGCGTTCCGTTCTCGGAGCGCTCGTTGTCGACGGAGCGTGATCTCCGCAAGTTCAAGCTCTGATTGAGCACCTTCGAGTTGCGCCGTTTCAACTTCGGAATCGAGTTCAACGAGAACATCCCCTTTCGTAACTTTCTGTCCAGAAGTGAAGTGAATGGCGGTTACCCGACCTCCTTCTTCTGCGCTCAACATTGCACCTTGCACAGGTGCAATCGACCCTACGGCCTCCAACTGATCTCGCCACTTTTCTGCTTGGGCCACCGCCGACGTAACGGCTTCCGGAGGTTGTCCACGATTTGCATTCTCAGCTATAGCGGCTGAAATCTGAAGGTACTTTACGAATGCAAGTATCCCGAGAAATCCAACCGAGAGAATCAGCGCAAAGCCGATTTTACGTTTCTGAGAGTCCAGTTTCATATTCAGCGACCTTTTCCAACGCATTGTGTATTTCTGACTCTGAGAGACCGAGGCCCCTCAATGTCATTCGACAGATCTGTTCAGCAGCTCGTAAGAGATAACCTCGCTCAGACGTATCGCTGCCCTGAAGACGATTGAGAAACGGTTGATGGGTAACGTAGACCGAACACTGCCCAAGAATACTGTGGACGGTGAATTCACTCTCTTCCTTACTGAGCTCCTGCTGTAAAGACTGAACTAACGCACTGAGCCGCGAATAAAATGGCCG
The DNA here is from genome assembly GCA_020434565.1 of Bdellovibrionales bacterium. GTDB lineage: Bacteria > Bdellovibrionota_C > UBA2361 > UBA2361 > RFPC01 > JAGRAO01. Next base: position 9,683 of record JAGRAO010000042.1, on the reverse strand, counting down.
CATGTAATTCTCAACAACCGACTCCATGAGAGGCTCAAATATCTCAGGATCTTCCGAGGTAGCGCTGTGAACCTCTCGATACATTAATCGGCACGCATCGGGACCTTTCACCCCACACCTCTCGAGAAGCATTCCGCGTACCGCGGCACAGAGCTCCACTGCTGCATCGGCTCGACTTGCTATCGGAGTATCTTTACACCTGCACCGATTACGCTCGGCGCGTTCCTCCATGAGCCCTGTTACCGTTTCAATGAAGAGCTTGGCCTTAGAACCGAAGTGATAGGTGATCGCACCGAGATTGACTCCCGCCTGGTCAGCGATCTCCCGAGTACTCACCGCTGCGTACCCTTTGAGGGAGAAAAGCTCTTTTGCTGCTTTGAGAAGCGCGGCTTTTGAGCCCGCCCTCATGTCACTCTCAGTCAGAACCTTCTCCTATTCATACGATTGACTGAATTTCGGAGTTTTTTAAGTCAGTCGTATGAATAATGCAATAGATCACTCAACTATGAGGGCGAAACTTACTGAATTCTAACGTTTTCCGGAAAGCCCCTACGAAATGAAAGACCTTTCTAGCGGGGTACTGGCTGAAGCGCCTGGACCTCACTTCGAGAGGTTACGCAACAGTTGAGATCCCTTAAGAGCCCATCCGCGACGTCATAAATCCAGCCGTGAACCGCAAGAGGGGCTCCTCGCTCCCAAGCATCTTTGACAACGCTCGTACTACAAACATTTATGACCTGCTCGACAACGTTAAGCTCACTCAATCTATTTTCTCGTTCAACAGAGTCCGGTTCGGAATCTATGTAAGCGGAATATTTCTCTCTGACGTCCGCTATATGACCGATCCAATTCTCAATCATCCCAAGACGAGCTTGAGACAGCGCCCCAGCGATGGCTCCACACCGATAATGACCACAGACAATAATGTGTTTCACTTTCAGGACTTCAACCGAGAACTGCAAAACAGCGAGGCAGTTCAAGTCGCTGTGAACCACGAGATTTCCAACGTTTCGGTGCACAAATACCTCACCTGGAGGCAATCCTACGATTTGGTTTGCAGGCACGCGACTGTCCGAACAGCCGATCCAGAGGATCTCAGGTTTCTGTTGTCGCGAGAGACGTTTAAAGAACTCAGGGTCCTCCTGGGTGACCTTTTCAACCCACCGACGATTATTCTCAAAAAGTTGTTGTAGCTTTTTCAGAGCAGCCTCCACGCAAATGTGAAACGTTGCTCAAATTGGAGGCAAACTCCAAACCACGCCTCACCTTGGGCAAATTTCCAATGTACAAGAAAACCCCTTCTCGTTTCGATCGAGGAATACTACGGTAGAACAAATCGGAGGTAAACCTGAAACCAAAAATCCCAAAGCGTGAAGTTCTCGCCGTATTACTTTTTCTATTGAACGCCCCCTTCGCATTCGCCTTTCCGGCAACGTTCTTTGTCGAAGCAGCAGGAGAAACGAGTCGGTGTGATGATGAGGTTTGTTTTGCCAAGACCGTCCAAATTGAAGGGAACGAATTCAAGCTCGTTGGAACTGCGACGTATCACTTTATTTTCCTTGACTGCTATGCGGCCGCACTCTACACCCGTTCGGGGCATGCCTCCTTGGAGTCTTATCGAGATACCTCGCAAAAGATTCTTGCCGTTCAGTATCTCCGAACCATCTCGAAAGATCGAATTATCGACTCATCAAACGAAACGATCGACTCGCATCCAGATTATGATGCCGCCAATTTCTCCAGTGAACTCAATCAGCTCTATTCGCTGTTTCACGACGTCAAAGATGGTGATCGAGCTGTTCTGCTCTTTAACTTTCCCTCTGGCGTAACCCTGTATTTCAATTCTCAGAGGCTTGGCCAGTTCGAGGGACCAGAGTTTACGAGTGCCTATGCTGGGGTTTGGTTGTCCCCTTATTCGGTAGGACGACGGTTCACGCGATCTCTCCTTGGCGCTCAATAGCACGAGCCGTTTCGGGACTGCGGGGGTGGGAAGGAAGAGACATTCTCAGTGGTCAGATTTCAGGAATCGGATCTGAGTTCAGACTTCAAGCCAGACTCCTGAACTCTGACCACCAAGAACGGGTCACGGATAAAGAGCAAGACGAGGACAAGTAATAGAAAAGCTGAGAGCCGGTAGCCGTTCCAGACAGCTGATCTGCTGTCTGCAGACCTCTAAACTCTCCTGGAAAAACAGAAATATCAGAGACTCTCTTCTTACCCCCTCTCGCGGCAACAATTCTTTCCGATGTAAGGTTTAAAAGGCAAAAGCGGTCTCTTCCGGTTAAACCTTTTTCGTCCCCACACTCGATCTTTCTTCCGTAGGCGAGTAGCCTACACAAAAGGAAACAACCTCGATGGCTACTACAGAATACGATTCCATACTCCTTGTTTCTTTCGGAGGACCCGAAGGCCCTGATGAGGTCATGCCCTTTCTTGAAAACGTTGTCCGAGGGAAACCCGTTCCCCGCGAGCGTCTATTAGAAGTGGCTGAACATTACAAACACTTCGGGGGCGTGAGTCCGATTAACGAACAGAACAGGGAACTTCTCTCGGCACTTCGAACTGAACTCGACTCTCACGGCATCTCTCTTCCACTCTACTGGGGGAATCGAAATTGGAAGCCGTTTCTTACAGATGCTCTCGAAGAGATGAAGCGAGACGGGCGCAAGCGGGCGTTAGCATTTTTTACTTCAATGTTTAGCTGCTACTCCGGCTGTCGACAATACCGTGAGAATATCGCAGCCGCTCAAGAGTCTGTTGGCCCGGGCGCACCCTCAATCGACAAACTTCGGATGGGATTTAATCATCCTCTCTTCATCTCTGCCGTAGTTGACCAGACGCGACAGGCGTTAGAGCTCTTTGCTGAAAGTGAACGACAGGGAGTTGAACTGGTCTTTACAGCACATAGCATTCCACTCGGAATGAGCCAGAATAGCTCGTATGAGTTGCAACTGAACGAGTCAGCTCGTCTCGTGACAAAAGCTCTTGAGCGCGAAGACTACACCCTCTGTTATCAGAGCCGAAGCGGTCCTCCGAGCCAACCGTGGCTTGAACCCGATGTGCTCGATGTACTCAACTCTCTCGCCGAGAAAGGGAAAAAGTGCGTATTAATTAGTCCTCTCGGCTTCGTCTCCGATCATATGGAAGTCATGCAGGATCTTGACATCGAGTGTTTTGAAGAAGCACAAGAGCTCGGCATGAAACTCCTGCGAGCAAACACAGTTGGAACGCATCCTCACTTCGTTCAGATGATTCGGGAACTTATTGTCGAAAGAATTGAGGGGTCACCTCAGAAGGCTGCACTCGGAAATCTCGGCGCGTGGCACGACGTTTGTCCCGTTGATTGTTGTCGTTACGAGAGGCCTTCGCGCCCCGCTTCGAGTGTTTTACGGGAAACTCATTCTTCGTGATTTTGGGGATCTATCCCTCTTCGGCACCAAAATCGCAATTGACGGTAGGGCGCTGAGAGCGAAAGAAGTCTTCTCTTACCTCCGAGAGACACACGGCTGAATCTCTTGCTGCACTTACATCGGGGAGAAATGGAAGCTCTCCGAGGTCGCTCTCTTCTCTGTCGAACAAAAGCTCGGCTTCCAACCCATGATCTTCCCAACCGGAATACTCGCTCGAAAGGTCAGCGAGTGAGGTATACAATACGCCACCATTTCCCTTTGCAACAATCGCGGCGTCGTACATATTCCCATCGACTGAGAGTAACGAGCTATCAGTACCTGTGAGATCAAGCGCCGGTAAGCTCTCTTCTCCCATCTGAAAGATATTGTTTGTGATCTTCACATTCTGCTGCGGAGCAGGCCCAGCTCCCGGGGCTAAATTGATCTGTACCGCTGCCTTGTGTCGAATATTGACAAGCGAATTGTGAGCAATAAGTACGTCCGTATGGCCGTCTGCAGTCGAGAAAGTAAGATATCCCCGATAGTCACCTCCCTCAACAGGCCGCGGAAGATTGTCCATGAGAATGTTGTTCCGGATGAACACATTTCGCACATCTCCAAAACCAGTAGACTGCCGTACGACCGTTATTCCATCTATGGTGCGCCGGATCAGATTTCGTTCGATGAGCGTGTCCTCGCTCACGCCGTCATTGTCAGCCCCAAGAGAGATCCCGACCGAGTCGATATCAGAGAAGATATTGTCCCTAACCGTTACCCGTGTACATTTTCGAAGTTTGAGACCTGCTGAGCCATCAGTTACATAGTTCCTCTCAAACGAACAATCCGAACAAGAAAGATACGTGTTCCAATCATAAACGCTCTCCTTTGAGCCGTTATTCTCAAACCAGTTTCCCTCAATCGTTACAAAATTTCCTCCGCCGCATTGGTGTCCCACGTATAAACCTTGCGTATGGCCACCAGCCTCAAGAGGGCCCTGTTTAAAGTTGTTCTTAATAATCGAGTTCTTCAACGCTACGTAGTTCCCCTGTATTGTCCCGCCGTACCGGAGATTTATCACTTCGAGATTATCGAGGATAATGTGTTCTGGACGAACATCATTGACACAGTTAAGGACATTGAAACCTTGCGGTCTTGAGCCGAGTGGGGCCGTCGTGGTGAGTGTGAGATCTTTCACGATCACATATTTTGAGTTCCCCGTAATACTGATAACGAGGTCTCCGGTGCCGCCAATATCGAGACGCGGACGTGCGGGATCATCACCATACGCACCCAGAATAATCGGTGATCGTTCGGTCCCTTGAACGCTTGAGATTCTCACCGCACTCACTGACAGGTCATGCTCTTTCCATTCGTCACCTCTTCGCAGGAGAACTGCGTCTCCCGGTTGAGCGACATTTCGAATATAATTCTCTACCTGAGCCAGCGACCTTTTCGGACCGTCCGAAAGGTCTGATTTTGGCTCAGGCAGCAATCCAGACCAGGCGTCATTGCCCCGAGAGGATGAAAAAAAATACGCCGTTCCAAATCCACTGCAATCGGGATCATTGTTATCAACGAGACCATCGTCATCGTTATCCCTTCCATCCCAACATACCTCGCCACTCGCAGTTGGAGATGGAGAGGGACTCGGAGAAGGTTGATCGATCTTTCCATCTCCGGGAGCGGAAGGTGGAGTCGGTGACGGTGTTGGCGTCGCACTTGGTGAAGGAGTTGAACTGGGGGTAGGAGAAGGCGGAAAGTCTGAGCCAGGATTTCCCTCGTGAAACTCCATCCTTAAACACCGGCGATTGAGACGCACAAATTTTTGTAAGCGCCGCTCTCTTCCATTTTGAAGTCGAACTCGAGCCTTTCGCAGTCGAATCCTCTTGAAGGAGCCATTGAAGGTCAGACGCCCAAAGATATTTCTTGCGCCCTGTCGAACCAGACATGTCGCTCGACCCGAGTCGAGCGATACGAGTTGTGATTCTTCAGCGAGCAGCGCTGAAGAGATCAGAATGGCGAGTACGGCAAACCCAGACCACGTGAACGTCCTGACTGACACGTTGCTACCTTTTGTACGAAAAACCAGGAGGACCTACCCGATGCTTCCCAAGCACCGGGACATATCCCAAACCCCACAAACTACTCAGAGAATATTCGCGACCGAGTTTCCTCGATGATCGAATGCGACGAGAAACTGAGAGGAGCAAACCTCGTGCCATCGCTCTCTTTTCGATCAATCCAAAGAGTTATTTGACACATGGGAGACCAGGGGACCGGTTTGTCAGGAATAGTTTTAGAAGCTCCCTCGCTTCTTGTTCATTCCGCTCCTCTCCTGCTCCTGACCTACGATTTCCGAAAGAGCGAAGATTCTCCACTAAAATAAGCGGCCATTGTCTCGAGCTCTAAACGAACACCGAGGAAAAACTCGCCGAAGTCACCATACAAGGAGGTCGCGTCATCAAATCGCATTTCGTAGACCAAACTTTTAAAGTAGTTCGGTGTATCCGCAAAGAGATCCACTCCCCACTCCCAATCATCAAAGCCGATCGAGCCGGTAATAATTTGCTGTACCTTTCCAGCGTAACGCCGTCCGGTCATTCCGTGCTCCATCATGAGGTGCGCACGCTTATCCAAAGGTTCATGATACCAATTGTGAGTATCACCTCTTCGTTTATCCATCGGGTAAAAACAGATGTATTTCTGAGAAGGAATCTCAGTGTATCGCCTCTCCATCAGGTTCTCTTTGTGAGGTTCGATCTTCTCTTCATACGCCGCTTTCCACTCATCGGAGTGCGGCTTCAGCCCCTGCTCTGAAAGAGCTTTCAATATATTTTTTGTGGTGTGATACATCCCAAGCTCAACGATAGAGACGTAGGAATCAGAGAGCTTTAAATATTTCGCAATTCCTTTTCGATAGATATCGAGCTCTATCTGCGCACACTGCGAGAAGTCAGGCCGGAAATGGAGGAGAAGGAGCCCCCCTTTGTGTCCTAGCACATGATAAGCAGCCGACTGCCCCTTATCACTATACTCTTCCATCGAAGACAAATACTCACTCAATTCGGAAACGAGAGATTCACGCTCCTGAGTTGGCAAAGCACCAATGGCTTGCCAATCAATCGCAAAAAACTGATGGAGCACTGCCCATCCATCTGCCGTATCAGGCGCAAACTGACTTCCCATATGCTTCTCCTTCATGAAACTCTGATTCAAATCTCTCCAAGGATTGCTGTTGATGCAAATCCCCCAATTGTTTAGCTGCAACAACGGCTTGGTGTACACAATCCGGTATTCCAACTCCTCTGTACGAAGTTCCCGTCAAAAACAGCCCTGGGAAATTGGTCACTCGACTATCGATTCGTTGCAACTTCTCTTCATGACCACAGACATACTGCGGCAAGCCCTGCTCCCAACGGGTTACTAAGCACTCCTGGAACTTTTCAACTCCAAGCTTTACCCTTACTTCTTTTTTAGCAGTACTCAGCAGCTCCTCATCAGCCACCTCGCGTACTCCACCGTTTCTTCCAAAGAAAACTCGAACAACCAATAAATCTTCAGGGGCGCGCCCATCCCACTTCTGAGAAGAGAATGTACAGCCAGTGACATATCCACCTTCAGTTGGAGCCAGGAGGTATCCGCTTCCGCGGGTTTCCTTCAAAACATCGGATTTTGAGATAACAAAGGTAACAACAGCTGAAGAGGAGTGATCAATCGCTGCAAGCGCTGCTGAAAGCTCTTGATCGAGTTCAAAGAGGATCTCTTTTGCGGCAAACGCAGGAGTAGCAACAACGCAGTAATCGAAAGCGAAGAATCCTCCGTCGGCCTCTATCTGAAAAACTCCGCTTTCATCTTGCCGAACTGAGGAAACAACACTATCAGCTACTACAGTTCTCTTCAGAGCGCTAGAGAGTGCCTTTGGAAAGGTACTCATCCCCTCTCGAAAGGAGACAAAGCGCGCTTTCCCATATTTTCCACCGGCTCGACGCTTCGCCATGTCAGGATATAGAGATTTAAAACTCAACGACTCCGCGTCACCGCTATGAATCCCCCCGAAAACTGTCTCAAAGAAATAGCGCGACACCTCGTGCCCAAAACGCCTTCGAAGGCTCTCTGCAATAGATGGATCTCCCTGCACTGAACTCGGAAAGAGGTAATCAAGAGCAGGACAGAGAGTCGCCTGCAATTTTCCCATAAGTGAGAAGAGTGAACATTTCCAAAGCGATCTGACGTTCTCTGGAAAACCCCGAAGCAGACCAAGAGGAACTTCATGAAGAATACCGTCTCGCTGAATGGAGAATGAGCGCTGCTTTGGGGAAATGAGATCCCCACTCAGTCCGAGCTCTTCGATTATCCGCTCGAGATCTGATCCTGACTTTAACAGGATGGAATCAGCGCCTTCTTCAATAGTGCATCCGACGCGCTTTACCGTTTGTATCTTACCTCCTATCTTTCCACCCGGTTGAAAAATGGTTATCGAGAGATCAGGATGTGACTTCTCAAGGGTGTAGGCTGTAGCAAGACCCGAAACACCGCCACCGATAATAGCGACTCGCTTCATCGCGCACTCTTCTCATGAACGTAGTCTACGAGAAACTTCACATTGTCTTCTGGCGTACCAGGAAGCACTCCGTGTCCAAGGTTAAATATATGTCCGGGACGGCCGGCGGCCTCTTCCAGCACTCGGTCTGCCTCAAGGGCTATGAGCTTCCTGTCAGCAAAGAGCACAGCTGGATCAAGATTTCCCTGGATAGCCGGCTGATATTTGAGCTCCTCCCAACTTTTCCCAAGGGGTGTTCTCCAATCTACACCAATAACATCGCCCCCTGCTTCTAACATAAGGGGGAGCAAACTCGCGGTACCTGTCCCAAAATGGATTAGCGGAACGCCATTCTGCGATACTGCCTGAAAAAGTCTTTTCATATACGGGAGAAGATACTGCTCATAGGTCCTCGGATGGAGAGCTCCAACCCAACTATCAAAGATCTGCAAAGCATCAGCCCCAGCCTTCGCCTGCATGTTCAGGTAATCAATGGTTACATCAACGAGAGCATTCATCAGAGCATCCCAGGCCTCCGGCTGAACGAAGAAGAATTCTCGCACCTTCTTAAAATCTCGCGAAGGTTTTCCCTCGATGAGGTAAGCAGCCAACGTGAAGGGAGCTCCTGCAAATCCGATGAGCGGGATCTTCAGCTCCCGTTTTAGACTCTGAATAGATTGAGTGATAAACGGCAATCGCTCCTCAGAAACAAACTTTTCAAACTTCTCCACATCCGACATATTGCGCACCGGATGTTCAATAACAGGGCCAACGCCAGGGACGATATCGAAGCCGATATTCATTCCGATAAACGGAATAGTGATATCCGAAAACAGAATAGCGGAGTCTACTCCAAACTGCTCCACAGGGAGCAATGTGACCTTAGTGACCTCATCCGGAAGCTGACACATCTCGAGCATGGTGTACTTGGAACGAATCGCTCGATAACTTGCCTGATACCGACCAGCCTGACGCATGAGCCACACTGGAGTATAAGGAGACTCTTCTTTTCGACACGCTCGCAAAAATGGAGCATCGTAAACCGAACGCTCTGTACATCTCTCTTCAGCTACTGACACCTACCTTCCCTCCTCACATGCGGTAATTGCGTTAAGAATTCCATCCGTCGTGTAGCTTTGTGCTACGATTTGCGAACAGACGCCATACTCTTCTACTGTCTTTGCGGTAATTGGCCCGATACTCACAATTGGTACAGTTGAAAACCAAGACTCTTTTCCGCTCGCTTCAAGCAATTTATGAAATCCTCGGACGGCGGAAGAACTCGTAAAGGTTAGGTAATCCGGAGTTTTGTTCTGATCAAACGCTTTTAGCTGCGCTACCACCTCCGGTGTATCGTTTGGGAGTATGTGGTACATCGCAATTTCCGTGACGTCAGCTCCTCTACGCTTTAACTCGATCGGGAGCATCTTCCTGGCGATATCGGCTCTTGGGAGAAGAACTCTCTTCCCATGAACGTCTCCAAGCAACTCCGGAAGCGCTTCAGAAACATATTCTTTTGGAACTATCGTTGGCGTGGCCCCCAATCGCTCGAGCTCTTTAGCTGTAGCAGGGCCAATTGCAGCAATTCTTCTTTCAGCAAGAACCGCCACCGGGATATTTTGCGCTGCCATCGCTTTCTGAAAAGCTGCGACGCCATTGACGCTCGTAAAGATCACCCAGTCAAAACTTGATAGCTCCCTTAAGCTCAACATGAGCTCTTCGCTATCCTCCGAAGGCGCAAGGGTAATTGCGGG
>JAGRAO010000428.1 GCA_020434565.1 Bdellovibrionales bacterium | reverse complement strand
GTTCCCCCAGGATCTTGCGCAGTTCGGCCGGCGTCCACAGGAAGAACTTTCCCTCCTCGCCCTCGCTGTCGGCGTCCTGCGTAGAATAGAATCCGCCTGACGAATCGGTCATCTCGCGGGCAACGTAGTCTAGCGTGTCTTCAGCCACCCGGCGAAACTCGCTGTCGCCAGTCACTTGCCATGCTTCCACCAGCAAGCGGGCCAACTGCGCATTGTCGTACAGCATCTTTTCAAAATGAGGCACAAGCCAGCGCTCGTCCACCGAATAGCGATGGAAGCCGCCGCCCAATTGGTCGTACATCCCGCCACGCGCCATTTTACGCAACGTGTACGTCACCATTTCTAGTGCCTGCTGGTTACCCGTTCGCCGGTGGTAGCGCATCAAAAAGCTCAGGGTCATGGGCTGTGGAAACTTTGGCGCGCTGCCAAAGCCACCGTTGATGGAGTCGTAATCGCGCGCCATGCCCCGGAACGCCTGGTCCGCAATCAGTCCGTCCAGCGTACCCTCGGCCGAGTCGGTGGCGCCAGCGGTGC
>JAGRAO010000427.1 GCA_020434565.1 Bdellovibrionales bacterium | reverse complement strand
CCCATAGGCACAGGAAATTCTGGGAAGGTAAAGCGAGCAAGGATATCCGCCATGACCGGGCTTGTTTCGTCATAATGGAGCAGATCTTTCGTATTTACTTCTTGAGAAAGCGAAACAACTTTCGGAGTGAGCCCGTCGAGAACAATCCCCTTATCGTCATTTGCCCCAAAGACAAGCGGCTCACCGTGACGTAGTACCACTTGACGTTCTTTGCGGACTTTTCGGTCAGCGAAATCGTCAAAGGCACCATCATTAAAGACGTTACAATTCTGAAAGATCTCGACAATGGACGTGCCGCGGTGTTGAGAGGCGGCGTAAATAACGTCCTCAAGTCCTTTTGGATCTGCAGCAAGACCTCGGCCAACAAAACTTGCTTGGGCCGCAAGGGCTAAAGAGACCGGATTAACCGGGGTATCTATTGAGCCATAGGGAGTAGATTTTGTTATTTTCCCTGTTTCTGAAGTCGGAGAACACTGCCCCTTGGTAAGCCCATAGATGCGATTATTAAAGAGCAGAATATTGACATCAACGTTTCGG
>JAGRAO010000426.1 GCA_020434565.1 Bdellovibrionales bacterium | reverse complement strand
GAAGTAAAATCTAAAAGCGGTAAGTCTGGAAGCTAAAACTTTAATCTGATAAAATCTCTTCTTGAACGGACGTAGAAAAGTTCAGGTTTACAACAGGTTTGACAATCAATAAAAAATTAGTTAATATTGCGCTCTAAATATAGGGGCGAACAGATAAGGAGCTGTAAATGGCAGAAAAATTTGAAAGAACTAAGCCTCACGTTAATGTGGGCACAATTGGTCACGTTGACCATGGAAAAACTACCTTAACCGCTGCAATCCTTAAAACCTTGCGCGATCGAGGTATGGTTGCTGACGACAAGCCAGTTGATGCAATCGATGCTGCGCCAGAAGAAAAAGAGCGAGGCATTACTATTGCGACTGCTCACGTTGAGTACGAGTCAGAAAAGCGACACTATGCTCATGTTGACTGTCCTGGTCACGCTGACTACGTAAAGAACATGATCACTGGTGCTGCTCAGATGGACGGCGCTATCCTCGTAGTTGCTGCTTCTGATGGTCCTATGGCTCAGACAAGAGAGCACCTTCTCCTTGCTAGACAGGTAGGCGTTCCAGCTATCGTTGTTTTC
>JAGRAO010000425.1 GCA_020434565.1 Bdellovibrionales bacterium | reverse complement strand
CGGCGTGACCCCGGTGGCCTGGGCATGCATCTTCTCGAGCCCGGCGGCCATGTCGGTCTGGATCATGCCCGGGCAGAGCGCGTTGATCGTGATGCCCTGCTGGGCGAATTCAAGCGCCGCACAGCGCGTGAGCCCGACCACCGCATGCTTGCTGATGTTATAGACCGCCTGATTGCGCGAGGCCCATTTGCCGGCGGTGGAGGCGATGTTGATGATGCGCCCGTACTGGCGCTGCGCCATGTGCCGCAGCGCGGCCTGCATCAGGAACATCGGCGCCTTCACATTCACCGCGAGCGTGTCATCGACATCGGCCTCGGTGTACTCGAGGAAAGACTTGCCGATGTAGATGCCGGCGTTGTTCACGAGGATATCGAGCTTGCCGAACGCGGCCACCGAACGATCCACCAGGCCCTGCAATCCCGCCATGTCGCCGACATCGGCAACCAGCGGTTCGACGCGCGCGCCCAGGCCCGTCAGTTCGGCGGCGGCGGCAGCCAGCGTTTCGGCGTGCGTGGCAACGATGGTGAGATCGGCGCCCTCACGCGCGAAGGCCTGCGCGATCGCACGGCCGATGCC
>JAGRAO010000424.1 GCA_020434565.1 Bdellovibrionales bacterium | reverse complement strand
ACCTCATGTATGGAAGCAAACGAACAACTCTTGCGGCATCACATGCTTCCAGAGTTAGGTTTGCTCGAAGATGCCTCATTCTCTTCTGCGAACGCTTTGCCGTGTTATGGCTACGGTTCGCCTGAGATCTCTTTACTCTTCCCTTCGCTGATACCCGGAACTTCTTGTATACCGAGCGATTCGTTTTCATCTTTGGCATTTCTGATCCTAAGAAATTGCTGATCCTAAAGAACTCTTCTCACCTTGCGGCTCGCCTCTACTAGGCACGAGTGGAGTCGAACCACCGACCTCTTGCCTGTCAAGCAAGCGCTCTAACCAACTGAGCTACGTGCCTTCAGTTCTACAGTGCCGTCGGTAAACTTTCGGCTTACTGCTCGAGCTGAGTAGAATATGGAATTTATCAACACGAATCAACGACTTGGGGAAAATAAACTCGCCATCAAAAAGTGGAAGCTGCCCCTAATAATGCTCAATAAAAATCCAGGAGCGAAGCTCTTAAATGTAATGGAGCGAAGATCTTAGAAATGATAGCGAGCAAATTCAAATAGCGAGCAAATTCAAAAGGTGGCAAAGAAGGAAAAGTAGAAG
>JAGRAO010000423.1 GCA_020434565.1 Bdellovibrionales bacterium | reverse complement strand
GTCATCCGTTCAAGCAAACCGCCTACGCCGACATACGCCGTGAGCACGGCGCCGCTCAGCACCAGGGCCGCGTCCACCGAGATCAGCCCGGACAGCCAACTGCCCCCCGCCTTGTTCCCCATGAAGGAAAGCAGGGCCTCCTGGTTGGTCTGCACTTCGGCGGCCGGGATGATGGAGAGCGCCAGAAAAGCCATCAGCGGGTTGAAAATGCTCACTACGATCCACATATTCCGGAGGGTCTTCGGGAAAACGCCGCCGGCCTGCTCTTCCACGAAATTGGCAGAACTCTCAAAACCCGAGATGCCGAGCATGGCCGCCGAAAACCCGAAAAAGAGGGCCGTTTGAATGCCGCCCCTGACCGGCATCTGGTAATTGGCGGCCAGGACGCCGAATCCGTTTTTGGCAATGAACAATCCGCAGACGATCACCAGCAAGACCAGTGAGACCAGGTGAAACAGGAATATGCCGATGGCCACTTTGGAGGATTCGCCGATCCCCAGAATGGTCAGCCCCATGAAAATGGCGAGCAACAGGACTGTTGCCGGCAGTACGGGAAGCCCCTGCCAGATGCTGTGGACGTAGTGCATCGCT
>JAGRAO010000422.1 GCA_020434565.1 Bdellovibrionales bacterium | reverse complement strand
AAGCAAGCCGTTGCTTACCGTGAAATTTCCTTGCTATTAAAGCGTCCACCAGGACGTGAAGCCTACCCTGGAGATGTTTTCTACCTCCACTCTCGTTTGTTAGAGCGTGCCGTAAAGCTCAACAAAGATTACGGTGGTGGTTCCATTACCGCTCTTCCAATTATTGAAACTCAGGCTGGTGACGTATCCGCCTACATTCCTACCAACGTTATCTCCATTACCGATGGTCAGATCTTCTTAAACGGTACTTTGTTCAACAAAGGTATTCGTCCAGCCATCGACGTGGGAATCTCTGTTTCTCGTGTAGGTGGTGCAGCTCAGACCAAAATCATGAAGAAGGTGGCCGGTACCGTGAAGTTGGATCTTGCTCAGTACTACGAGCTCGAATCCTTCTCTCAATTTGCCTCTGATCTAGATGAATCCACCAAAGCTACTTTGAATCGTGGTAAGAGTATCGTTACTGCTTTCAACCAGGATGCTGGTAAGCCATATAACCTTTGGCAGGAAGTGGTTGTACTCTACGCCGCTTCTCGTGGTTACTTAGATCCAGTAGATACTAAGGAGATTCCAGATAAGATTGAAGAGCTCTTCCGTCAG
>JAGRAO010000421.1 GCA_020434565.1 Bdellovibrionales bacterium | reverse complement strand
CCTTGGCGTGGGCGGCGAAGGCCGCCGCTCGTTCCGCAATGTGAAGCATTACAAGCGCCGCAAGCGCTGGCTTTCCTAGCAGCCGTTCGGAAATCGCTCACCATAGGACCGGAATAGCCTGTCGCCCGGCGGCAGTCATGCCGCCGTAACTTGACGCATGGACAGCTACCCGCCCTAATGCCGCGCGAACAGCCAAGCGGGATACCCATGAGCTCTTATTTTCGCCGATTGACGATCGCTGCCGCCGCATGCCTGTCGCTTGCCGGTGCCACAACTGCTCTCGCTGCCGAGCGCACAATGATCGTGCTCGACGCTTCTGGTTCCATGTGGGGACAGATCGAGGGCGAGGCGAAGATCAGCATTGCGCGGCGCGTGCTGTCCGACGTTCTTGGAACGCTGCCTGACGATCTCGAACTTGGCCTGATGGCCTATGGCCACCGGCAAAAGGGGCAGTGCTCGGATATCGAAACGCTTGTCGCTCCGGCATCGGGGGCAACTGTGGCAATTTCGGACGCTGCCAGCGGACTGTCGCCACTTGGCAAGACGCCGCTCACGGCATCCGTACGCCGGGCTGCAGAAGAGCTCAAATACCAGGAAGAC
>JAGRAO010000420.1 GCA_020434565.1 Bdellovibrionales bacterium | reverse complement strand
CAAAATCGGATTATCTGAATGCTGACGTAGACAGAGCTATAGGAGTTGTGCTCAATGGCCTTTCTGGGGAAATTACCGTCAACGGTAAGAAGTATCAAAGTGTAATGCCAGCTCAGGTACTTACCGACGAAGAAGTAGCCAGTGTTATGACCTATATCTACAACAGCTGGGATAACAACGGCACAGAAGTGACAGTGGAGCAGGTGAAGAAAAATCGGAATAAATGAGAGTATATTTCCCGCCAAATGAACTAACCCGTTCATGGTGGTCAAGAGCTGATCGCTTTTGCCGTTCTTGGCGGGAAATATTTGCAGTCCCTCCGGGGGACTTCCGGACATTTTCAATGTCCTCCAGTATACTTTGGTATGTCAGCCTCATTGTAGGCGGATTATGTCTAACAAATCCTCTTTCTGCGGAAACAGTGCACGTAAAAAAGGGGAGCTACATTCCGCTTTATGGAGCCAAGGACGGATCCGAGATTCACGTAGAGGCCTTCTCGATAGATAAAACTCCTGTAACGAACAAAGAGTTTTTGGAGTTTGTTCAAGCTCATCCTGCGTGGCGACGTAGTAAAGTAAAGAGAATCTTTGCTGAAGATTCG
>JAGRAO010000419.1 GCA_020434565.1 Bdellovibrionales bacterium | reverse complement strand
TCAGACCAGAAAATGCCCCAGTTTCGGAATAGTTCGGTGCAAAGAGGCTTGGAACATACACACCCTGTATCTTTGCAAGTTCTCGAAGTTTTTCTTCTCGGCATGTTCCTCGTAGTTTGCTAAAGCTCTCCAAAAACTCCGGAACGAGTTCTTCTCCATCTCCCACGAGAAAGCAGTCGAAGAAGTCAGCAAACGGCTCTGGATGGTATGCCACTGGACCACCCCCTATAATGAGCGGGTCGTGCTCTCCCCGCTCGTTTTGCATTAGGGGAATCCCGCCGAGATCAAGCATTTGGAGGATTCCAGACATGCACAGCTCGTACTGCAAGCTGAATCCGACGATGTCAAACTTCGAAAGCGGGCGCTTCGATTCAAGGGAGGTAAGGGGAATCCCTTTTCTGCGAAGGAGCTCTTCCATATCCGGAAGTGGAGAGTATGCACGCTCCGCCCAGTATCGTTCCTCTTTATTGATGAGGTGGTAAAGGATCTGATAACCGGTGTGCGACATGCCGACTTCATAGGTGTCAGGGAAGGCGAGGCAAATACGCAGGCTTACTTCCTGTTCGTTTTTAACAACCGACCCTCGTTCTCCACCGAGATACTGAGCAGGCTTTTGTATGGA
>JAGRAO010000041.1 GCA_020434565.1 Bdellovibrionales bacterium | reverse complement strand
TTCCTCATTGCGCTGGCGCTGGTTGGGCTGGCGTTGAGCTGCCTGGTCGCCATATTTCGGTGACTAAAGGGAGATGACAGCCTTTTCACGAGATTTTAAGTGTTTGAAATTATGATATGTATTTTGTTTTCTCGCAGGCATCACTCCGGTTCCTCGTCGAACTCTGTCGTGGTACGAGTTTGCCGTACAAAGATTTGAATAGCTCCGCGTGAACTCTTACAGTATGGCATCCGAAATTTCGCGATAATTTGAGTACGTTAAGGACGACCATCTGTGACTATAGCGGCCATCTTATTGTTCCTTGGACTCTTTGGTCTTGCGGGGATGACCTTTCTCTTCCCGATGATTGCCGTCACGCTCTGCCGGACGAAGCAGAATTTTCTAGCGTCCCCCTCCGGCCAACGCTCTCCATCGAAGATTGCTATCTGTATACCGGTCGTAAACGAAGTTCAGGAACTTCGAACTTCGCTTGAGTCGGTGCAACTCAGTATCGCCTCACTTCTTTTAAAGCGAACTGATGTACGGATTGAGATTTATGTTGGTTCCCTCACCGAAAGTCCGGAAATACGGAAAGTAACCCAGTCCTATCGGGTTCATTTCGTCACTCCTCAGCAGACCCCCTCGGTAACTGGAAAATGGAGTAATCTCAAATCGCTTCTCTACAGTACCGAGGAGGAGTGGGTCGTATTCCTTGATGTCGGCGCTGAGTGGGAACCGGACTTTCTCGAGCAGCTTTTGAAGGTAATTCAGCGTTCGGGTGCAATTTGCGTTGCACCGACGTATCAACGAACCGGTGCTGGACTCATTTCCTGTCTTTTGTGGTGGTTCGAGAAAAAAATGAAATGGGTCGAGAGCTTTGCTGGCGGTCCAATTACTGTCCATGGGGCCACGGTCGCATACTCACGATGGCATCTCGTTCGGGCTTTTCGATCGCTCTCTGCATGCAACTGGTTGAACGATGATGTCGTAATACCCCTCATGTTGAGAACGTATTTCCCGCAATGCGAAATTAAATACTGCACGGAGCTTCATGTTCGCGATCATGAACGAAGGCCTCTTCCTGGAAGTCAGTTGCGACGCCGCAGTCGAATAGTCTGGGGAAATATTGAGTGGATGCGTCTCCTGTTCCCGCGTGTAATACTCCGCTCTCCTGTCGCCGGCTGTCTCGCTTTGCGACGTGTCTTTAGAGTCTTTTGGGGGTACTGGGTGAGCAGTTTGGTTCTTGGAATCGGGTTCGGATTGTCTTTTCTTGTCACGGACAACGTCGAAACCTCTTTTGGTTTGGGAATGCTTCTGCTCAGTCTCATGATCGTGAGCATTCTCTCCCTTGTTGGAAAAGATTTCTTGGCAGCATTTCTTTCTTCGCTTCGAGCACCCTTCCGCTTGTGGAATTGGCCGCGGGAGATGAGAGAGGAGATCGCCTGGAAATGAATCTACGTTTGAGCCCATCTGCATTTGTTCGCGGGAAGTATCGATTCCTTTTGTTGAGTGCGCTTTTTTGGTTTGCTCTTTACACGGAGTTCGATTATCCCCCTTTGGCGAGTGGGCTCGAGCAGGGATGGAATGCCCTTCTTGCCGGCGCCTTTACGGTCCTTTTTCTTGATTGTTTCGGCTATTTCCACTCGCTCAGACCTTTTCCAAGAAAGAGCGATGTTTTCTTGGTCGTTGCTACGGCTCCGCTTGCGACGGTATGCGAATACTTTACCTACGCCTCGATTTGGGGAACTGCACCTGACGGTTTCTTCGAGTTGCTTTTTTCTGCACCTTTTGTTGGCGCGCTGATCTTTCTTGCCGATTATATTCTCTGTCGCTATGGAATTATCCGTCGAGCTCCGAAAAAAATTGTTGTTGATCTGTTACCTGGCGAGGGATTTCGCTTTCTTCGATGTCTCGCTGAATTTGGATATGGGCCTTATTTGGAGTTGCTTTCGCGTTCTGAAGTGGAGCAGTACCTCGTCGAGAACCGAGCAGGGGAAATCGATCTTATCGTGATCTCGAAGAGCGCCGTAGCTTCGTTTGAAGCGGATGACCTTCTCCTTCGCTGTCACATTGCCGGAATCCCTTTTGTCGATCACAGAGCGCTCGAAGTAGACATTTCGGGAAAGGTATCAGTGGATGAAGCGGAGCCTTGGAGCTACCTTCTCGGAGCAGCACCTCAAAATGGTGTTACGAAATTCTTTTGGATCGTAAAAAAATATACCGAACCACTGCTCGCGCTTTTGGGCCTTGTGGTGTTCTCGCCTGTAATCGCTTTGATCGCTTTGCTTGTAAAAGGCTCGAGTCCGGGGCCAGTCTTGTATCGTCAAAGCCGGACAGGCTACCTCGGAAAACCGTTTACGCTTCTGAAGTTTCGAAGCATGTACCGAGATAGTGAACAAAACGGTCCACAGTGGTGCTCTCAAAGCGATTCACGCATTACTCCCGTCGGAATTTTTCTTCGGAGAACTCGACTTGATGAATTGCCGCAACTCGTGAACGTCCTAAAAGGCGAGATGAGTTTTTGTGGACCTCGTCCTGAGCGGCCTGAAATGTACGCACGTCTCTGTAAGGAGATACCGCTCTTTTCAGTGCGGACTGTGGTTCGGCCAGGTATTACGGGCTGGGCGCAAATTAGACAGGGCTATGCCGCATCAGTTGAAGAGTCGCGTGAAAAGCTGGAATACGATCTGTACTACATAAAGCATCTTTCTCCACGCCTTGATCTTATCTGTCTTATCGAAACGGCTATGATGGTGTGTGGAGTGCGAGAGAAGGGGAAAGGGGATAGAAAAAGCGACGAGCGAAATGGGCTACCTGTCCTCGAGGCAGAGTCTCAGCCCTTGTTCGTCAAAAAGTTTGGGAGCGTCCGCTCAGGAAACGTCTAAATGGCGCATCAGTCTCAGCACCCTTCGCACTGGCCTCTTACGCTCCTTGGCGGAATGAGTTCGCTTCTGAACCTGTTTCTCCCAGTGGTTCTTGTTCGCGTTTTTACACCGGCGGATGTTGGAGTATTTAAGATTTTTTTTCTCTATCTCGCGCTTGTTCCAGAGGTTTTTTTGGGGAGTGGTCTCTTAAGCGGAATTGCGTTGTGGAGTGGAAGAGGAAATGCGGGGAAAAGAGCTATAACGCTTTCCGCGTTGATTCTTCCGGTCCTCGGAATCTCTGCAATGGTCACGGTATTGCTTCTCCAACACACCTTGGCTGGGGCGTTTGCAGTTGATCAATCCTATCTGTTTATTTTTGCCCTTTGTGCGTTCAGCTCCTTAGGAGGCCTCTTCTTTGAAGAAGCCTTGATTTGTTCTGGGAGAATTTGGGCTGGTGCGCTCTTCCATAGTGGGACTCAGCTCTTTCGAGCAATGCTCCTCTTAGCCGTCGCGTTACTTACGGGAGATCTCGCGTCAGTATTCCTAGCCTTTGCGATTTATTCTTTTCTGAAGTTCGCATTGAGTTATGTGGTCGGCTTTCAGATGGGGCTCATCGGTGCTGAATTCTCAAGACAGGATCTCACCTCGGTCGTGCGATATTCTTTTCCGGTTTCGTTTTCCGGCATCCTCTCTCTTGTTTCGGAGAAGGCAGACCAATTTTTGTTGGCAGCTTACTTAAGTACCCATCAGTTTGCGGTATACTCACTCGGATGCCTTGCTATTCCGCCACTTCATATTTTGGAGCAATCGGTTACTCGACTCTTGGTTCCGGATCTCTCAAGGCTCGATGAGGAGCGGCGTTTCTCTGACTTTGCTTGGCGCTACAGGCGAGCTGTTTCTGAACTCTCAATTGTTTTAATCCCGTCATCGGTCGGACTTGCTCTTTTTTCGGATCAAATCATTACCCTTCTCTTCACCTCGGATTACATAGAGGGGGCGCTCTATCTGAGGATTTTTGCAGTTTCGTACCTCCTTCTCTCTTTTCCGTTCGATGTGTTTGCTCGAGCCCGGGGGGATGGGAGATGGATCCTTCATACCTATTTGAGTTCGGGTGCGTGCGCACTTGCCCTCACTGCGCTTGGCCTTGAGTTCTTTGGTGCGAGTGGGGCTCTTTGTGCCGTTATCAGCGTCCAGTTGTGTTTGCGTTTGTGGGGACTTCGATATGCATCAAAGTCCACACAGCTCCCTTTTCGAAGATTCGTGCCGCTTGGGGATCTTTCCCGTTACGTTCTCTTTTCATTTCTCGGTGCGGCAATTGGATGGTCAACCCGCTTTGTCTTCGGAGAGGGGCTTCTCTATCTCCTTCTTGGGGGAGTCATCTTCTGGTTGACGTATGGTGTGTTGCTCCTCTGTTGGAAGCGATCGCTTCCTCCCCATGCTCGCTCTCTCTGCTTTGTACTCCAGCAAATTGGAGTCGGTGGGATTGAAAGAATGGCACTTCAACATGCTTCTGAGCTCGTGAGGCGCGGAATCGGGGTGTCTTTCTTCGTCTATGATCATTATGGCCTTGCTGAACGGGAGAACCTGATCGAGGAGGCCACATCTGCAGGGGTGCAAGTCGAGGTCTTTAAGAAGAAGGAGGGATTTTCTCCTGCCGTCGTGAAGAATCTTGTGCGGACACTCAGCCGGGAGAGAATCGACGTCCTTCATAGTCATGATCTCGGGAGTCTCTTGTATGCCTCCTTTGCAAAGGTTTTTTGTCCGCACCGTATACGCCTTGTTCACACGCAGCACAGCTTTGTCCATCTTGAGAGAAGTCGCTGGTATCCGCTGTATGAGCGGTTTTTTACTCTATTCGCCAACGAACTTGTCGTCGTTTCAGAGGAGATGCGTGGTCGTTACCGCGAAATCGGAGTTTCGGAAACACGAATATCAGTGGTAGCAAATGGGATAGTAGTTCGAGATCCGTTTGTCCATCTTCCGTCCTCTGAGAGGAAAAAGTTAGTCTTAGAGGATTATTCTGATTCTTCTCTGTCTGTGCCTCCCGAAGGCTCTCTTTGGATACTTCATCTCGCTCGGCTCTTTCCCAAAAAAGGACAGCGTCAGATACTGCAGATTTGGAATTCCCTTCCAAGAGATCAACAGGAAGGCTCACACCTCTTTCTCGTGGGCCCCTTTGCAAACGATCAAGAAAAATCGGTCATTGATGAGGCAATTCGACAGTCTTCTCTCCCCGATCACATTCACCTTCTTCCCGGGACAAAGTTCCCAGATCGTTGGCTCGCAGCGTGTGATCTGTTTGTCTCTGCCTCTGAATTCGAGGGAAATCCGCTGACCCCAGCGGAGGCTTTAGCACTCGGCTCAGAGGTTGCTCTCTCTGATATTCCTGGCCATGAGGTGTATCGTCAATTTGTAACGATGTTCCCTTTGCACGATCTCAAGAATGCAAGTGATATCCTCTCTGAAAAGATCCGTGCTCTTCAAAATGGGAAGAATGAAAGTGCTGAGTTCCTGGTTGCTCGAAGCGAGTACTTGGCATCGCTCTCTATAGAGGCCATGAGTGATAAGTATGTCAATCTCTACTGGCCTTCATCAGAGGTACCGTCGACAGGATTATCGATACGAAGATTATGTCAGGTCGTCGTCATCGGAGCGCTTGGGCGAAGTACATTCTTACTTTCTTTTATAACAGCCCGACGGTAACGTGCAGTTTCGGGTGGGGAGATAGCTCAGCATGGCCTCAAGTCTCTTTGGCAAAGCATACACACTCCTTAAGACTCGGCCCGCAGAATTTTTTTCCGCGGTTCGTGGTTACCTTCTCTTCTCGTATACTCGGCTGTATTTTCAGCTTCTTGGAATCCCAGAAGGGGTGACTCTTGGCCAGAATATTCGAATTCAACGCGCACGATCGCTACAAGTCGAACGAAGCGGGGCGCTGTTGAATGTCGGCGACCACTCGATCCTCTATGAGCATGCTCTTGTTGAAGTTCGAGGAGATGGGAGAGTGGAGATAGGGAGAGAATCTATCCTGGGTGATATACGAATTGTGTGCCGCAATTCCATCACTATTGGGTCTCATTTCCTTTCGAGCTGGAATGTTTTTCTTCAAGATTTCGATCCGCATCCTTTGGTCGGCTCTGAAAGACAGAAACAGGTCGCATCGATGGTTCGTGATTTTCGACCTCAGTTCGATAGCCCCGAATTCGATCAGTGTGAGCGATATTCATTTCAATTCCCCTCCGAGCCAATTGTTATAGGAACAAATGTGTGGGTGGGAGCGAATGTGACGATTTTAAAAGGAGTCACAATTGGAGATAACTCAATAGTTGCTACCGGAGCCGTCGTCCTCCGTGGCGAGTATCCACCAAATAGTGTCCTTGCTGGCAATCCAGCTCGCGTCGTAAAAACTCTCCATTCGAACGAGAAGCCCTCTTAGAGGGATTCCAATTTAGGCGGACTTGATTGTCGTGATCGGGTTGGAAAAGGAAGATTGAAGTAGAAATGACTTCTCACAACCTACGGGTGGTTCATATCTTTAATTCGAGTGTTATCAGTGGTCCTGAAATTCTCGTGGTGCCGTCGCTCGCAAAACTCGATATCGACTGCACGGTGGTGTGGCTCACGGAGGAGCGGCTTCGACAGTCGCAAGATGTCGCTGGATATAGTGCGCACTTTGGTCTTTCCACAAAGGCGTTGTCGGTGAGAAGGCGATTTGATCTTCGTGCCATCCGAGAGCTTGGGGAATTCCTGCGGTCAATCGCACCTGATATCGTGCACGCGCACGATGTGAAAGCTTCGCTCTATGCTCTCCTCGCAAGAAAGTGGGTCCCGAAAGCGAAGCTTGTTTCTACTCATCACGGGGTACGGGGGCGATCGGGATTCGTTGCTCGAGCGTATGAGCGTATATACAGTCATTGTATCCTCCCACGTTTTGATCTTTCTCTCACGGTGTGTGGTTCCGATAAAGAGATTCTTGAGAGAATTCCTCGTTTGAGGGGAAGGGTACAGGTGCACTGGAACGGAATAGATTCACCGTTGGAGAATGAAAAAGAGGGGGAGAACCCTTCCTCTCAACAGCAGGCAGTTCGTGAACGGATTCGTCTTTCCTGGGGCATCCCGCTCTCTCCTGAGAGCCTCGTTGTCGGGATTGTCGGTCGGCTCGCTGCCGAGAAACGAATTGATTTTGCTCTCTCGGTATTTGAGATCCTGGTTCGACGAAATCCGAAACTGCCTGTGACGTTTGTGATTGTCGGAACGGGTCCGCTTCGAAATGCGCTTGAACGGAAAGTAGTTGAGCTCGATCTTACCCGTCAGGTTTCTTTTCTCGGTTATCGAGAGAAGTTTGGAGGAGAGATAGCCGGTCTCGATGTCTTGCTCTCACTTTCGCGAGCTGAGGGTCTACCTATCAATGTGCTCGAAGCAGGCTACGCACGAGTACCTGTAGTGTGTACCCGAATTGATGGTCTTGCAGATCTTTTCCCGAGCGATGCGGGATTTCCAGCACTAGAACCAGAGGCGAGTTCAGAAGTCCTCGCTTCGGAACTCGCGAAACTGTTGGTAAGTCGGGAGTCTCGAATCGCTATTGGAGATTCCTTTCATGACAGGGTGAAAGCGTGTTTTTCAGGTGATGCTTGGCGTTCTCGGCTTTATTCCCTGTATTTAGAGGTAGTTAGGAGCGAGATGCGTGTACGGTAAACCCTTACAAAAACTTTACTAAGGAGAATAACGCAGCTACTATCTACTGCGCCGTTGATAGAAAACGACGCTGTTTCAAGGAGTTACCCTCATGTCACCCAAGTGCTCTTCTTGCATTCAGTTTACCGGCATTCTGTTCTCTCTCATGCTGGTCTTTGGATGTGCCTCATCCAAGCAACCTGATCCTCAGGCGATCGCCCAGAGTAAAGTCGATGCTGCAATAGTTCGACAACGTCTGCTTGAGGCTTCGTCGAATACTTCTCAACCGCTTCCGCAGGAACCGGTTCTCCAGCAAGCAGCCGAAGCCCACTCCGTTGATGCGTCTGCTTCGGATTCGAAGCCACGTGTCCTTGCTCCAGGATATAAAATTCGTCTCACTACTCTCGAAGACGAGCAATTGAACGGAGAGTTTACTGTCAATTTTGATGGAGTGCTTGAGCTTCCATACGGAGTAAAAGCGCGAGTTGGAGGTCAGCCTGAGAGCTCGTTAACCCAGCTTGTCATCTCAGCGTACAGCTCTTTTTTCCGGATGCCTCCAACAATCTCAACTGAGATTCTCGATAGAACGTATCTGGTTGAGGTGCAGGGACTTGTGCAAGAACCAGGTCAATATGTCTTTCGGGCTCGTTCAAGTCTTGACGAACTCATGGCAAAGGCTGGCGGGCTACGAACAGGCGCTGGAAGTGAGCCTCTTGCGAAGTATGTTCGAATTCAGGAAAGGGATGGAGCTGTCCAAACGATTAAACTGGATGAATATTATTCGGGTTCTGTCGATGCTGTCCCTGCTTGGAGTGGAGGAGAGCAGGTATTTTTCCAAAGTGAGGGACCACAAGCTGGTCCTGGCGACCGGAGAGAGTATGTTCACATGCTCGGGGAGATCGAAACACCGGGAGAATATGCGATGAGAGGAGAAGCGGGCTTCTTCTTCTACCTTGCTCGAGCGGGAGGACCTACCGCTCAGGCGGACTTGCGAAAAGTTGAAGTCGTGCGCGTCAATGGTACGCAGAAACAGTCGACTTTTGTTGATCTCGTTGAGGCGAAGAGTCTCCCAACGCTTGAGTCTGGCGATATCGTCATGGTTCATTCGAAAGACAATAATCAGGCGATCTCGAATGTGACGAGCGTTATTAATTCGATGGCGACGATCTTGTTAGCGGCGGTGGCTCTATGATGATGAGAAGTATGTCCGAGTGCGGAGAATTGGAGCACGAAGATAGCTTTGCTGCGGAACTTCTTGGGTCGTTGAGCGCCTATATCCGGAAGCCCGGCTTTAAGCGTCTCTTCAATCAGATCGTTACAGAGCAAGCGAACACGGGCTTTGAAAGCCTCTGTGTTATTAGTCAGTTCTCAGGTGAGGGGAAGTCTTTCCTCGTCTCGGCTCTCGCGCTCGCCTACACAAAATTCTTGCAGAGCCGGGTGCTCATCGTGGAAACGATTCAACAAACGACGGCCCGTTCGCTCTATCTTGAGAGTGTACTTGGTGAACACCTCCCTGAGCTGTCGGCTCTTCACGGTGGGTCCGAACCTGGATACATCGATCTTTTGACGACCTCCGGATCCGAAGAGGGCACTTTCGACACTGCCGATTTTCATATCGGGGAATATATCGCAAACGTGAAGAGCCGGTATGATGTCGTGCTGGTTGACACCTGCGCTTTGGGCGATTCGGACGAGAATAACCTTGATCCATTTATCGTTGCCCGCCATTCGGATAGAGCTCTGCTTCTCTTTTCTCCTATATCTGCTGGGTTAGTAGAGATTCAGGAATCGAAAAAAGAACTCGAACGTTGTGGCGTAAGCCTACTCGGTGCAGTGTATAACCGTTCTGTCGCGCCTCGTAGGCGACAAGCGAATGCATTCAAAAGGCTCGCTGCATGAAAGAAGAGAGTATTAGTGTCGGAGAATTGGTAGCGTTTTTTGCCAGGCATTTTTGGGTGATGACCTTGTGTCTTCTCCTTGGTGGAACGACGGGGGTCGTCATCACGCTCTTTCTTCCGAAGACGTTCAAATCAACTTCGAGTATCGCTATTCAATCGAGCTATTTTCGTAACCCTCTTGTCAGCGATATCATCTCTGAAGAACACGATCAGTCTGAGTTGCGTGCCCAGCGTGAAGCGTTGCTGAGATTGGCGTTGAGTGATTCCTTTCTCGATACTCTTGCAGCCGATCAACACATTTACGATCCTACCGCCGGAGAGGAGAAGGTTCGGCTTGAGCGAACGCTCCTCCGTCAGCAGATAGAATATTTTTCGCTCAATCCGACGACTTACACTATTGGGGTTCGATCAGGGTCGAGAGAAGGGGCTCAGTCGATCAATGAAGAGATCTTGAAGCAGGTTATGTCCACGCTTGAATCAGAGCGTTTGAAAACTCTTACAACGACGAGAAATGCGATTCGTTCTCACGTCAAATCAGCCGCCGAAACTCTCAAAGAGTTAGAAGCAGCTGCGAACTCTCGAGGAGTTGACGATATTCAAGATGAACTCGCTCGAGTCAATGCAGATCTCGAAACGCTTGAGCTTCATTTTACCGATAAGCATCCGAAAGTATTTGCCCTGAAGCGACAGCAAAGCTCACTTCAGCATCTTCTTGATGCACTCGAAAAGGCTCGATCGGAAAAGGCATCTCTCCAGTCGGATGAAATACCACTGAGTGGTGCAGCGAAGGAGCCGATGCAGGATGTGTACAATGATCTCATGAAGAAGTTGAGTTATCTCAATATTCTCCTCGAGATGGAAAACGCGGCAGGGGACTCCTCGCATGTGGCAGTCATCGAGCAACCGAGTTTTCCTCTTTCAGCAGTCTCTCCAAAAAAGTCACTGTTCGGAATGGCTGGCTTGTTTGTCGGCTTCTTGCTGGGCGTGGCAATCGTCTTTATGCGAGAATTCCGAGCCGGAGCGTTCTGGGAGCCTGAAAAGGCCTCTGAACAGCTTGATCTTCCATACTTCGGTGAACTCCCTGAACTTCCGGGAGGTGACGAACTGAAACTTCTTCAAGGGAGAAGTGGGGAGGGCGTCCGAAGGCGGCTTCCTGGCCCAAGTCGGGAGCGATATGTTCGCCGAATCGGCCATCTTCCGAAAAGGGGAAACTCTCACCCTCACGGATAGTGTTTGACTTGGTGGCTCGGAAAGAGAGCTCAAGGAAAAATTTTGCAAGAGCCACTCAGACATCGAGAATTTCTCGACCTTTCTGAGAGACAAGGAGCGCAACTCTCATGGCCTCTCTCCTTTTCATAACTTCGATATTCCTCTTTTGGATTGCTCTCACTTGCCTCCTTTTCGTCGTACGCGAAATTTTTCCTGTGCAGCACCCTTCTCGGACAAATCTCCAGATTTGGTTCGCGTTGATGGTCATTTTTGTCTTTCTTGGGAGTTTTCTTGTCTTTCTCCCTGGCGTACAACCTCTTCTTGCAGCAGCCCTTGCAATTGGCTTGGCGACAGCAGTTTTCCATCCAGCACCGCCGCTGGCATTTTATGTTGTGTTGCTCTTTACACGGCCGTGGGAACTCTTTCCTGACAACACTGTGTTGCTTTCGCTGCCGAAAGTTGGTGCTTCAATCTGTTTGGGGAGTTGGCTTATTCACGGATTGGTACGCCGTGATATGAAGTTCTATCTCAATCCATTTCTGGTGCTCTTTGGAGTTTTTCTTGCTTGGCTCTACATCGCGGCTGCTATGAGTGGAAACCCAGACCAGGGATTTCAGTATCTCTCTGAGCGTTTCTTCCCTGCTTCTGCTCTTCTCATTCTCTCCTTACATGTGGTTGAGAGGCGAGCTCATTCGGCTCTCCTCATTGAATGTATAGTAATAGCCGTGGTGTCGGTCGGAGTTGAAGCTCTCGGGTATACTTTCCTTGGTTTCGCTCCGGAGTTAGAGGTGATGCGCTTACAGTCGGCTGGACTTCTTGGAAATGCAAATGATTTAGCTGCTCTATTTGTTATTGCTCTTCCTTTTTGTTTCTTCCCAGATTCGCGACGTTCGATCTTTGGTATGGCTTCTGGAATGCTCTTTGCCGGGTTCCTCGTTTCCTGTATCTGGCTTACGCAGTCGAGGGGAGCTGTCTTAAGCTGCCTTGCAATGTTTGGGGCTTATTTCCTCTTTGTCCACGGTCGAACGTCGTGGAAGAAGCTGGTCTTGGCCTTTCTGTGTGTTGGAGTTTGCAGCCTTCTTTTTATGGGGATTGGAAGAGATGCCGAAGAGCTGTCGATGTCGAGCACCTCTCGTTGGAATTATGTGCTCGCTGGAATCGGAATGGTGAAGTCGAGTCCTCTTTTTGGAGTTGGACCTGGACGCTATCCCGATGTTTACGAGCAGTTCACTCCGGATTTTGTTGAGTGGGGTCAGCGTACGGCGCATTCGTCTTGGGTGCTGATCATGTCAGAAGCTGGAATACCCGGAGTATTTCTTTTTATGAGTCTGTGGTTGGGAGTGGGGATCTTCCTGTGGCGCTCTCGAAGAAGCATACCGGGGTTTGCACTGAGCTTTCTCGGCTACACGGTCGCGATGAGTTTCTTATCTCACTCTTATCTCTTCATGGTGTATCTCCTTCTCGGTCTCTCGTTGGCTCGTTTGAGAATTGTTCATTCCGAAGAGAGGGTAACTGAGGTGCCTGAATCTGCCGCAACGGAAAACAAACAGCGATCGAAGCGTGGTATCTCGTATCGCAGGCTTTCTCGCAGGGTTCCAATGAGAGGGGTCGCGATGGTTGTAGGACTTCTTGTCTTCTTCCCGCTGTGGGACGTTCGGGCCGAAGAGAGTCGCATTCAAGCCGCCCCAGGCATTGATAAGCCTTGCGGTGATTTCACGCCAACCGTTTCATCTTCAATTTCACTCTCGGGAGCTCGAGGAGAAACAGTTTCTTTTCTGCTCCGGTTGGAGACGGGGGAGGGGTGTGGTGCACTCGAAGTATCAGCTCCCGACACAGTATCGCTCCATTTCTTTCAAATGCTTCCCTTTCGTACTGTCCATCCGAGCTATATCGGAGCACCCGTAGGTGTTCATTATGATCCCCTGATTCCACTCCAGTCGGTGACGATTTGTCAGAAAAAAGACACCGAGCAGTGGCTCTATGGGGAAATTGAAATTGCAAAGGAAAAAGCTTCTCCGAAAGAAGTCATTCAGATTGGCTACCGAGATTCTCGGGTCGACATAGATCTTCGAGTCTTTCGCTTTGAAATAGGGGAGCGTCCGATAGTGCCAATTTACACCGAAGTGAGCACCTATTGGAGTCTCATCGGACATTTCGGGAAGTGGGAACCACACGAAGCAGAGCTCGCTTTGCTGTACCGAAAAATGCTCGCGAAACACCGGATTCAGACCCTTACCACGTTCATTGTTTCGCCACCGGTAGATCAGCGTGGCGATCGACCGTATGCTGATTTTTTTCAGAAGCCAACGCCAGATCAGTCGTTCTCAGCCGTAAATATTGTCGATAGACCTGATTGGGCATTCCTTGGATTCCCGACTGTCCCGAACGATGAGGCATATAACAGTGAAACTGCCCGATATTTTCAAGGTATTGAAAATGCGCTCCCTGAGCTTCCTCCGTATCCTCACAAGCTGGTCTATTTGTGGGATGAGCCAGCCAAGGAGATGTTTCCAGCCCTCAAGCATCTCGCCAAGGTGGTAAAGACGGTTGCTCCCTCTCTCAAAGTTTTGGTTACTACCAATTATGATCCATCTCTCGCTTCGTTAGTAGACATCTTTGTCCCGGTTATGGATTTTACCGATCAAGAGGGTTTGCCAGGGCTCGAAACGTATCGAAACGAGGTTCAGGCAAAGGGAAAAGAGTTTTGGTGGTATGTCAGTTGCATGAGTCACGGATGTGAAGAGCTTTCTGACACGGGAATTCCTGATCTCGTGATCGATCGTCCGTCAGTTCATGCGCGCGTCATTGCATGGCTGACGTATTTCAATCGAGTTGATGCGTTTCTCTACTACAGTGTGAATCACGGATATCAATACTATCCAACGAGAGATCCATTGAAGGATCTCTGGGATTTTTCAGGAAATGGAGATGGGACACTTCTCTACCCGGGGCGGGCCGGAGAGTTTGGTCTTCGCTCGCATCAACCCCTTCCGTCGCTGCGGTTGAAGCTCCTCCGTGAATCCTCTTTTGATGCAGAATATCTCCAGCGCATCTCTCTTCTGCCGCAGGCGCTTCAGCTTACGTTCAGGTCTCGTCTTGCTGAGCTCTTGCCCTCTCCGAGACGGTGGAAAAGATCGTATGGCGACTACCAGAGTTTTCGTAATAATCTTGGAGAAGCACTTGATGCACAGTTGAGTAGTGAATCCTCAAAACAGAAGACCGAGTAAAAGGAGAGGTTGAGTGAGAGGAACGAGCGCCGGAATTTCCCGAGGTACTCCAAACACAAGAAATTTGAGGTTCTGAAATGGCATCTCGTGCCCCGATTCTTTGGATAACACCGAAGTGGCCATTTCCTCCTGAAGATGGAGCGCGGCTCGCCACGGTAACTCTTTTGAAAGGCCTTGCGCGTCTTGGCGAGAAAATCGAGCTTCTCGCGCTCGTCGATAGGGGAATTCCGGTGGATCTGCAGATGGCGCTCGCTGATGGAGGTGTTTCAGCAGCGCACGTCCTCCGTACAACCCCTGTACCATCCTTCCGGTTGTTGAGATTTTTTCATTTTTTAGGGCATCTTTTCCAGCATTGGAGGACTCCTCTTACGTGCGCGAAGTATTCTTCGAGTGAGATACGTGGCGCGCTGGCAGAGCTTGTTCGTGGTGAGCAAGTTCAGTCGAAGGCTTTTGAATCGACAACCCCTTCGTCCGAAAAAAGACGCTACTCTCTGATCGTCTATGATGGATTGCACGGAGCTGCCCACAGTCTTTCGCAAGGCATGTATCAAGCGCTCCCGCGTAAGATCCCGGTCGTGTATAGAGCACACAATTGCGAGACTCAGATTTGGGAGCGGAAAGCTCAGAGAGTCGAGTCGTCCGCTGTACGCGCATTTTTTGCTTTTCAGGCTGGATGCATGCGTACCTTTGAAACCTCTGTCCTTCGAAAGGCTTCAATGACGCTTCCGGTTTCAGAAGTTGATGAAATTCATCTCAAATCACTCCTTCCTCGAGCCCACTTTTCGGTGATCCCGATCGGCTACGAATTGCCAACGACTTTTCCTGAGAGAGATCCCTCAAGTAACGTGCTCTTCGTTGGACGATTGGATTGGCCTCCGAATCGCGAAGGGCTCGAGTGGTTTCTTGAACATGTTTGGCCGGAAGTTCGGTATAATCGGGAAGATCTTTCCCTTACGGTCATCGGTAGCGGAAAGAGCGGATACTTGAAAAAATATATTGGTTTAGAAGGTACTCAGTTTCTTGGCCGAGTAGACGATCTCGCTCCTCATTATGAGAGAGCTCTCGTAGCGATTGTTCCCTTGTTTTACGGGAGTGGCACCCGAGTGAAAGCCATCGAAGCTGCTGCCAGGGGGTGTGCTATCTTAAGTACCACGCTTGGAGTTGAGGGACTCGGATTGGATCCTGAACGTTCGTACATGAGAGCGGAAACTGAGGATGAGTGGATTAAATCGCTCGTCACAATTTCGAAAGAGAAAGCGGAGCCGGTTTCGAGAGAAGCCTTTCAAGAAATCTCGGCTCGTTTTAATCCAGTTCGATGCGCCGAACTGTGTCAGGAGGCGCTGGAGAGTGTTCTCCGGGGTTTCAGTGAATGAGAGGATGAAGTGTTCTCGAGTGTCGTTCAAGTAACAAAGGTCTGCGTGCGGGAGGTACTTGCGAGTAGGCCCTTCCGATTCTTGCGTCGGAATAGCGCCGGTGAGGGTGTCATTCTCATGTATCACTCCCTCTGTCGCGATAGCGCAGAACTTCCGAGTTCTCCCAATGAATCTTACTTTAGACCGAACATCGCGCTCTCAGTGACTGAAAAACGCTTTCGCGCGCAAATGCGGTATCTTCAACGTAATTTTGAGGTTGTGTCGCTTCCTGAATGTCTCGAGCGCCTCAGAAGCCCCGGAAGGAAAAAACGGCGGAAACAGTTTGCCGCAGTTACTTTCGATGATGGATATCGAGACAATTTGGAGATCGGCTCCCCGATTCTTCACGATTATGGAATTCCTTTTTGCATCTTCTTGGCAACGGGCTATCTCGATGGCTCGTGGAGTCCCTGGTGGTATGATTTAGAGGGGGTCATCTCAAGTCTTGCCGAGATCGATATCGAATGGAAGGGAGAGCGCCTGCAGTTTTCCTCAGCAACCGTCGATGAGAAAGCAAAAGCCTTTACAGTCCTTCACGATATTTTCCGAAAGTCGAATTTTCGTGAGCATGGCGAGTTGCTCTCGCTTCTGAGGGCAGGTGGAAACCTTGATGCGATACCGACAGTGACACGAAGGCCCTTTCTGTCGTGGGAGGACGTGAGAGAGCTTGCTCGCTCACCACTTGTCAACTTTGGTGCTCACACCGTGCATCACCCGGTACTCTCCCAGGAAACGCCTGAAATCGTTCTTCAAGAGGCAGAGCAGAGCCGGAGAAGGATTGAAGAGGAACTCGGCTCAAGAGTGAATCTTTTTGCCTATCCTTACGGTGACTCTCAGGCTGCCACTTTACGTGAGTTTGCTCTCCTGGAACAAAGCGGTTTGGATATGTCGGTTACGACTCGGTTCGGACATGTTCACAGGGAACATGCTTCCCATCTCTATGCTATCCCTCGAGTGGCCATCGATTATTTTGATACTCTCCGAAGTTTCCGTTGGAAGATGTTAGGAGTCGATTCGCTCATCAAGAATCGGCTTTCGCATGTTGTTATTGATTGAATTATTCTTCCTTCTCCTTCTCCTTCTCCTTCTCCTTCTCCTTCTCCTTCTCCAAGAATGGAGAACTATTTCTTCTCTCTCGCAATTTGTTTCAGATGCGAAAGGGCATTTCGTCCCTTCTGCATGAGGCAGGACAATTTTCTTCTATAAATATAGAAGCGGTAAACTTCCTTTATGCGATTCGCAAATCGGTACTTAAATGCTTCATTTCCAACAGTGAAGTCAAAGGTTGCATACTCTCTCTCAAGTGAGTAGTGAAAGAGGAATCGGAGCAGAACTTCACCTGGGGAATCTTTCGCGTATTCTGGATTAAAGGTTGGAGTATACCAGTAAAGAATGTTTCGGTAGAGAAATCCGAAATGGAACGCAAGTGGCTTATCATTGAACCAGAGCACTGAAAAATGAAGCCACCCTCTTGGGAGCAGATATTGTAGGAGCTTTTCATAAAATAATCTCGGCTCTTTTCTTACAAACATGCTCACATCGCCAACATGTGCACGCCGTTGTTGGTGTTGCTCAAAGAAAAGTGGAAGGAGTTCGGCGATTCTTGCCTCATCAGAGAGAACTTCGAAGCGAAGATCCCCTTTCTTCTCAAAAGCCCGAGTATATCTCTGAAGACTCTTCTTCTTTAAAAGAAAGGACTCCACTCCGCTCACCGTCAAGTCTATTTCAGGGGCGTCATACAGCTTGACCTTCCAATACGATGCGTTTGACTGAGAGAGCGTCTCTTCAAGCAAGGAGGATGTTAGAGAATCGGAGCGCAGATTCGACAATGTCAAAAGTGTTTCGTTCCATGATTGAGACACGAGATTTTCACACGCTCTTTGAGTCTGCAACTTTGATCCGTCACAGATGATGTCAGCGTAATCGGTCGCTTCATTTACCGTACCCAGTGGCTTTCGTTCTCTTTCGCTAAGAAGATTCAAGCGAATGTCTTGAAGAGTTGAGGGAAAAATCCACGAGGGCGCTCCCGGGGAGCTTTCTCCAAGAAGTTGAACTGAAAAGAGATCTCTATATGCGTCTTGCCAGGCAAGGTTCCACTCGTAGGTTTGAAAGATAGTGGCCGAAGGATTCTGGGAAACAGCCTCTCTCCAACGTTGGACGAGATCGTGAGAGTTTTCAAGCAAAGACATCAGCGAACCTCCGCTCTCTCACGTTCATGAGATATTTCAAGGAATTCCAGTTTCCCAATTGAAAAGGACCTCCCGGTTTTTTGAAACGTCATAAAGAATTGACAAACTTGCGATACCGAGGGGACCGGAAACTCAGGATTCATTTGTAATGCGTGCTCGGCTTGGGACGTGTGTTCGGTGGAAAGGAGGGGCGCAAGGACCCAGACCGCGCCGCCATTCTCCCAAGCTTTTGTCATTGAGGAGTTCAGTCTCTTTTGCCAAGCTTTCTCACCATTCGTCTGCACATCATATAAAATACTGTGAAAATCCCGTTTCGAAAAATATTGGGCCGCGGTCCAAGACGAGATGGAAAATCTCTGTCCGTGAATGACCAAGAGAGAGTGCGGCTTGGTGTGATTCTCCACGAGCCGGGTAAGCTGTCCCGACTCCCCACCTCCGGAGAATACTGTTGGGAAAACCCGAAATCCGAGGTTAGAACCGACGATAAGAATAGCTGCCACCTTGAGGAGGAAGGAGCGTTGCAGACCAAATCCGAAGAGGAAAGAGGTGACAGGAATAAGAAAGCACAATCTCTCGATATCTGAGCCTTGCCAGATCAAGCCAAACAGCAAGATGGGAGCGAGCGACAAACTTGCAGTGACCACTCCCTGTCTTGAAGAAGCGGCCGATAGGCGCCGCAAGGAGTGCCAAAGGCTCAAACCGAAGAGAGAGCTGAATATGAGACAGGCGGTCAGTGCCGCTCCGAGAGACGGAGACACGGAGGAGAGCGTCCTCCTGTAGAGCGCGAGCTTCAATTGAGTGCCGATATCGAAGAGATAGATGTGGGTGAGAAATGCGCCAAGAAGTGCACGCAGTGTATTTGAAAACGAGAGACGGGCGGGTATCCCGTGTCCACTTGAGACGAGCCACTGTACAAATGAGTTTTCGGGAGCTTCGACTTTGTCTGCTGAGAGGTATGCCAAAAAGCAAAGTGTAAGACAGAGTGCTCCAGCAGAAAAGGCGTAGAGAAGGGTATCTCGAATCAGCGGTTTTCTTCGTTGGAGAGCAGCAGCGTACCCTATCCCAAGAACCGTGAGCGATGTGATACTCCACAGTCCCCAAGCCATGACGACACTGAGAATGCTCAAGGTCTTTGAGAAGCGCAGCTCTGGTCGGAGAGCAAAATAGAACGCTGCCAAAAGAAAGGAGAGACTGGGCGCATATGAACTTCCGCTCCCAGCATACGAAACCATAAAGTGCGACCCAGCATACATTACTGTTGCGAGGAGTGAACTTCTTTTCTCGAGTCCAAGTTCTAAACACACGGCGAAAAAAATGGCGACTCCTCCAGCTGAGAGGACACTACAAATAAACTGGAATGCGAAAAGTGGAGTGGTAGAAGGAACAACGAGAACGAGCAGCTTCCACACGAAAAGCCCCAGCGGTCTCCAGAGCACATGTCCTGGCTCCACAAGGAAGGGCGGGTTTGAGCTTATGTCAGTCGCATACCAAATCGCGTCGCCAAACCACCACGGGTTCAACAGTATGTAGCCGACGGAGAGAATGAGAAATGAAAGAAGGGTAGAGCGATAAAGCATGGAAACTTACGCGGGCCAACAGGCGATTGTGCTCCGAAAAGTCTACCTTCCAATTGAGGCGTTGTCAGCCTGCTGATTCAACCGATGGGACAGCGCTATCTCACAAACCACGTAAATGTGACAAGCGCAAAGATCATCGCCACGAGCCATGCGTGATGGGCGAGGAAGAGGTTTTTCTTGTTCACAAACGGCATGTATTGGAGAAGCGGTTCGGTGAACATCAAAATGAGAAGCGTCCCTATCGCATAATCCTTCTTGAGAAGGAGGATCAAACCGGTCACAAGTCCGCAAAAACTGAGAAAGGTGCGGAGCTTTTTGAATCCCACTTCGTGTTCGAGTGGGCGAGAATGGGGTTTCTCCTCGCCACTGAATTCTTCTGCGCGAGATTCGCCAAGGCCTATCTGGGATTGTGATTTCTGGCGGGAAACCTTTGCTTTTCCTTTCGGCGTTCGAACGGCCTGAGTTCGG
>JAGRAO010000418.1 GCA_020434565.1 Bdellovibrionales bacterium | reverse complement strand
GGCCTGACCTGCTCGGAGATTGCGCGTCGCACTGGATATGGCCGCCGCAGCATCGCGAAATGGCTGACGTTTGAAACGCCACCCGACCGACGCAGGGGAGCGTTGCAGCCGACATCTCCCCTGTATTTCGAAGCCTTTCTCACCCAATGTTGGAAGGACGGCAACCGCCGTGGGCGGCATCTGTTTCATGACATCAAGCATCGCGGGTACACCGGCAGCTTTTCCAATCTTGAACGCCTCCTGGCAACCTGGCGCCGCGCCGAGAGACCGGAATCGGATAAGGATAAGGATAAGGATAAGGATAAGGATAAGGATGATGCGGCGCCGGCTCGGGTTGGCGTCGTCGACAGTACATACGATAATGCGCCTGTGCGTGATCCGCACACTGGCCACTGGATCTCGCCGGTTGTCGCCGCTGCTCTCTGCATCAAGCCGCGCGGCGCGCTGACCGTCAATCAAGAGCGGAAAGTGGACGCCCTCAAGCAGGGATCAGATACCTTTGCGACTTTGCGCAGCTTATCCATGCGGTTTCGCGGAATATTTCATAGCCGAAATTCGGCAAGGCTCGAAGATTGGATTGATGATGCCATTCATTCTGGCCTGGTTTTCCTGGCCCGTTTTGC
>JAGRAO010000417.1 GCA_020434565.1 Bdellovibrionales bacterium | reverse complement strand
AGCTCGCCGCCGTGCTCGAAGATCATCAGTTGTCGCAAATCGAAGTTTCACTCGGCAAGCTGAACATCCGCCTGAAAGCGGGCAAGATCAGCGAAGCCGTCGTGGTCAATCGCGTCGATGCGAAGGACGAACCGGCAGTCGAGGAGATTGCCGAGACCGGCCACGTGGTTACGGCGCCGATGATCGGCACCTTCTACGCATCTCCGTCGCCGGGCGAGCCTCCGTTCGTTTCCGTCGGCGATTCGGTTGAAACGGGTCAGGTGATCGGCATCATCGAAGCGATGAAGATCATGAACGAGATTGCCGCCGATCGATCGGGCACGATTTCCGAAGTTTTTGCCGCGAACGCGCAGCCGGTGGAATATGGTTCGCCGCTGATCCGCATCAACTAGCTTCCGGCAGGTGCGCGATGGCGAACCAGATTCTTGAGGTCTCAGTCGCCAACGCGTACCTGAAGCAACTCCTGGAATCAGACGAGATCCTCAGCGACTGCTGGATCCAGGGCGAAGTGTCCGAGCGGTTCGAAGCGCGCAGCGGACACATCTATTTCACCCTCACCGATGAACAATCGACGCTCAAATGCGTCATCTTTCGCGGAAATGCTCTCCGACAACGGGCGCCGTTCCG
>JAGRAO010000416.1 GCA_020434565.1 Bdellovibrionales bacterium | reverse complement strand
AGAGGGCTGATGTCGTTAGAGATATGTTGGGACAGATCGGCGAAAAGCATGGAGTCGATCCACTCTTGGGGCTCGCTGTGGCAAATGCGGAGTCGGCTTTTAATCCAAACGCTGTTAGTAGCGATGGACATTTTAGTAAGGGTCTCTTCCAGCTTCTTGATTCAACTGCAAAGCACATTATGGAGAAAGAGGGGATGGAGGAAGAATATACTCCATTTGACCCAGAACAAAACGCAGATATCGGTGTACGCTATCTGCGTTACCTCCACGACCTCTTTAATGAAGAGACAGAACTTCCTAACAATATGATTACCTATCCGGCGGCAAATTCCTCCTCTTTGGAAAAACTTGCCGTGGCTGCTTTTAATGCCGGAGAGGGTCGAGTGGCATCGGCACAAGACCGTGCTGCAAGGGCTGGTTTAGACCCAAGAGAGTTTGAAAATATCGAGGGCTATCTTCCTAAAACAACACAAGAATATGTGCAACGTGTCATGGCATTTAAGCTAGATGAAGAAGGGGCCACTATCGGCCAGTTCGGGGATGAACTTTAGCACTTTTTCACAGTTGGCAAGGTGCTTGCACTGCAAGCGTTTGTGACCACGCGGGTAGGCTGCGTTAGATCAGGTAGTAGGACATAGGACGAATGTATTTTGACGTTTTGCCATGGAGAAT
>JAGRAO010000415.1 GCA_020434565.1 Bdellovibrionales bacterium | reverse complement strand
CGGTTGGCCGATACAAGGCATATCGCAGCTTCTCTGCAAGACCCATTTGGACAAGGATTCGCATTTCTACGCTATCACATGATCGAGATCGATAGAGAGGCGGGTCATTCTTCTCCGCCTGTGTCATAAACCTATGAAATGCCCTCTCCTTGGCAGGGGCCTCGTTTGGCTTTCGTCGAGAAGAGGCCAGGAGGACGAAATAACTCGATGAAGTAGGGTCCGAATCGACTGGAGTATCCCTCCCTTCTTTCGACTGTGCATCGATTTCAGGTTCGAGACTTTCGATTACAATCTCGAGAATGCAAAGTGCCTTAACAACGTTAGGGCTGAGCGGTCGAGAGCGAATGAGCTGTTTTTTTATGACGTCGAGGGCGTCTCTGGCTTTTGAAGCGATCAAGTGAACTCGCCTTCCCTCGGTATGGAGATCAGGATTGGGTTCTGATAGAGGTAATGAGCTCGATGTGTTTTCTTCTCCTTCTGCTTGCGGAAGGAGAATGAACGAGTCAGGGAAACTCCAACCCTCTTGAAAGCCCGGAACATCTACCTTCTTTTCCTCATTTTGTTTCTCCGCTGACATTTTTTCTCCTCGCTTACTGAGCATCCCTGCCTGGGGTATTCAAAAAAACTTGCAGGGTGTTTCGAGAGTGTGGTTTTGGGGGATCAAGGCGTGAGGGTGGAC
>JAGRAO010000414.1 GCA_020434565.1 Bdellovibrionales bacterium | reverse complement strand
AGATCAAGACGAAAAGACACCCCGGCCAACACCTCGTTGTCTAGAAACTTTTTATGAATATTTACTACGTCAAGCATGATCTGTAAGACACTCCCGAACTTTTTTGGATAGGTCTTCAATCGTAAACGGCTTCTGAATAAAGCCCTTACCACCGTTATCTAAAATGCGCTGAACTGCCTCTTCGGAGGAATATCCGCTTATAACAAGCACTCGAATACGTG
This sequence comes from Bdellovibrionales bacterium, assembly GCA_020434565.1. Taxonomy (GTDB): domain Bacteria; phylum Bdellovibrionota_C; class UBA2361; order UBA2361; family RFPC01; genus JAGRAO01. The sequence goes on along the minus strand of JAGRAO010000414.1, from coordinate 628 downwards.
GATCCAAATCTTTAAGCTTAAAGAACACCTGATCTCCTGCAAGATGTGGCATCAGCATGTCAAGTATCACCAAATCAAAAGGACTTCTTGAAGAGGAAACCTTTTCAAGTGCTTCAGCTCCTGATGCTGCAATCTCGACCTGATATCCAAGGTGCTGTAGACTTACATATAACACATTTCGAACTGGATCTTCATCATCGACCACCAGAACCCTTTCGTTCCCGCGCTCTAATTGTGGCCGAGACTCAGTTGGCCCCTTTAGCGAAACTTCTCCCGCAGCCACTTCATACGGAAAGTAAACCGAAATCGTCGTTCCACTCCCCATGGTAGAATCTATATCAATAACACCACGGCTTCCGGTTACAATCGCGACGACAGTAGAAAGCCCAAGCCCCGTTCCCTTATCTTTTTTAGTAGAAAAATAGGGTTCGAAAACTCTTTCCAAAACGTCTTGAGACATCCCAGTTCCATTATCTGAAACTTCGATACAAGCCGCTTGACCAGGTTGAACTCCCCCAGGGAAAACCCGACAAATCAGTTCAGAATCCCGCACTACTTTTACAGTGACACGGATCTCACCACCGGAGGACAATGCATCTCGAGAATTCATCACCAGATTCACTAACAC
>JAGRAO010000413.1 GCA_020434565.1 Bdellovibrionales bacterium | reverse complement strand
CTCCCCTTTTCCTGAGAAGCTCTTTGCTGCAACCGTGTCTGCAAATGCAAAAAAGCAGGTATTCGCTCCACGCTTTTCACTCAAACGCTGAAGCAAGAGCGTATACTCGTGCTCAAGCATCTTAACGAGTCGCTCATATGAAACGTAGCGCCCACTCTTTCCATAAATTGCATCAGAAAAGGTCATGTCGTAGGCAGAGATTGACTTTGCAATCGTTCCCGCAGCACCACCGACACGGAAGAACTGTCGCGCCACCTCTTGACCCGCTCCGATCTCGGCAAAGGTGCCGAAAAACTTCGGATCGAGGTTGATCGAAAGAGCCTTTTGATTGGTGTTTGTGTGGTCCTTTTCCATGAAATTCGTATCGTTCGTTTTTGAAAATGAGTTGAGAGCGAAAAAAAACACTCAAAATCGTTGTTTATTCCGTGAGTTAACCTCCTTCACTCTCTTCTCACCGAAGCCCTGAGAATAGAGACTCTCGAATGCGAGAACATATGAGAAATCGCTTTGGCTAACGAGTCGACCTTTGTTCAGCGCAAAGAATACAGTAATACTGTTATCAGATGTTCCCTCACCCCCTGCTGTGTCCTCCCAACCGCAAAAAAAGGACCCTATGTTTGAGCCCTCACAGCCACTATCCGAGCAGACTCGCTCGGCAGAAACCGATCCTTCTCCGAGTCCTCGGATGAACTTTCTCCGTCTCGCTCATAGACTTGAGACCCTCGCAATTGAGGTGACGCCGTGGTTGAGGCAGCAAAGTGGGGCACCAGAGGGAGTTGAAACGAAACCTGACGGGAGCCAGGTAACTGCTTGTGACAAAGAGATGGAACGACGATTTCGTTTAGCGTGTAAAGAGGGACTCGGTGTTCCGTTCGCGTTCCTCGGAGAAGAATCCGAAGAAATTAGACAAACGCCGCTCAGCGAAATTACTGATTTTGACTATGTTGCAATCTGCGATCCTATCGATGGCACAGCAAATTTTATAGCTGGCAATGGACTCTATGGTTGCCTTCTTGGAATTTATCGACGCACGAGCGAGGGAGTGTATCAACCCTCTTTTGGAGCAGTGCTTCTCCCTGAGAGTGGACATCTGTACATAACAGAAGGAGATGACGTTCTTGATCTCAATG
>JAGRAO010000412.1 GCA_020434565.1 Bdellovibrionales bacterium | reverse complement strand
GACTCGCTCGAAGGGCATTATTCATTTGCCTACACTGTTTCAATTGAAAATTTAAGCGACGAGCCTGTCCGTCTTCTCGAGCGGCATTGGATGATATCTTCTGGCGGATCGCATTTGGCAGAAGTCGTTGGCCCCGGAGTGATGGGGGAACAGCCACTGATCGAAGTCGGTGAGGTCTTTGAATATACCGGCTCTACCATCATTCAGCATCCAGTTGGAGCGATGGAGGGTACCTATACGTTTCGGGCCCACTCGGGAATGTATTTTGAAGTACCAATCCCAAAGTTCGATCTCCACTATCCTTTGATCGTCCACTGAGTTTTTGCGATCGATCCTTGCGCCCGCGGATTTTTTTGGGAACCTCTCGCCCTTCTTTTAGAATATCCCCGCCTGAACGTTGTTTTTCTGAGGAACTTTTCGCTCTCCGTTAGGAGTTTCGCCCGAAGACAGCTATAACTGTGAATTGCAAGAATCCAAATTCGGGCAGCGAGGCAAGCTCAGGAGGGGGAGATGAAAAAAATACGTCGGCTCTTAGTGGCGAACCGGGGCGAAATTGCCATTCGGGTCTTTCGAGCTGCTTCAGAGCTTAAGATTCGAACTGTTGCTCTTTACACGTATGAAGACCGGTATTCTCTCCACCGCTACAAGGCTGACGAAGCCTATCAAATTGGCGAAAAGGATGAGCCCCTTCGCCCGTACCTCAACAAAGAAGAGATACTTGAACTCGCAAGGGAGAAGGAGATCGATGCTATTCATCCCGGATATGGCTTTCTCTCTGAGAATGTAGATTTTGTAGAGCTCTGTGAAAAAGCCGGTATTGTGTTCGTTGGCCCAACCTCGAGTGCTATGCGTGCGCTCGGAGATAAAGTTCGAGCAAAGGAGATTGCACGACGAGCAGGGGTCCCAGTGATAGAAGATCGCCAGGTATCGGCAACTGCTGTGAGCGAAGCGGTCGCTGCGGCACAAGATCTTGGATTTCCTCTGATCATTAAAGCTGCTGCTGGAGGTGGCGGGCGAGGGATGCGCGTCGTTCGAAACGTAAAGGAGTTAGAATCGGCTCTTCAAGAAGCTTCAAGGGAGGCCAGGACCGCCTTTGGCGACGAGACAGTCTTTCTTGAACGTTTTGTTGAGTCTCCGAAACATCTCGAGGTTCAGCTCCTTGGCGATACCGCTGGAAACCTTGTCCACCTCTTTGAGAGGGATTGTTCTGTCCAGCGACGATTTCAAAAAGTTGTCGAAGTAGCTCCTGCCGTTGCGGTTTCTCCCCAAGCACGTCAGCAATTGTGGGAATATGCCTTAAAGATTGGTCGCGAGGTGCACTACCAT
>JAGRAO010000411.1 GCA_020434565.1 Bdellovibrionales bacterium | reverse complement strand
CCTGAGTTAGCGTAAAACTGTTCGTTCTTCGAGGGTGGTCGTTCACTACTCTCTTTTTCCGCAGCATATCCTCGGACCGGCGGTGAAGCTTCCTTAAGGTATTGACCTTAAAGTATTGGGAGCCCGCGTTATCGGAGAAGAGGAGTCCGCTTGAACGAGCAATTGCCCATAGGAACATGATGCCCAAGGGAACATCCTGTTTAGAGGGAGCCAGCGTCGGAAGGAGGGTATTCCTCCGACACGGTATTCCTGTTTAAGGGTAACCGGTGTTTTGTCCAAGAGTCATCCCAGCGTTTGAGAGATTTTGAGAGCGATTTGGCCACTCATGTCGGCCAAGATCGAAAGTGCGCTCTCTCTTTCGAAACCACTTTGCTCAACGATTGAGTGTATTGAATTTCATAGGAGGAAAAGGCGGCATGAACCTTAATGAACTGAAAAGCTTAAAACCTGAAGAACTCGTAAAACTCGCTCAAGAGTTTGATATAGCGAACGCGAGCACCCTTCGGCGACAAGAACTTATCTTTAGCATCCTGACAGCCCAATCTGAAACGAATGGGAATATTTTTGGTGAAGGTGTGCTTGAGTGCCTTCCCGACGGATTTGGATTTCTTCGCTCGCCTGGCGATAACTATCTTCCTGGTTCAGATGATATCTATGTCTCTCCGGCTCAGATTCGACGGTTCGGTTTGCGAACAGGCGATACGGTGGAAGGGCAAATACGTCCGCCTCGAGAGAAGGAAGGTGAGCGGTACTTTGCGTTGCTCAAAGTGAAATCGGTAAATCACGACAGTATCGAAGCGCTCAAAAGCAAGATCCATTTCGATAACCTCACCCCACTCTATCCGGATGAGCGGCTGAAGCTTGAAACGAAAAAGGCACAAAAGGATCTCTCGTCTCGGATCATTGATCTCTTTTGTCCTATTGGTAAGGGGCAGCGAGGATTGATTGTCGCCCCTCCCCGTACAGGAAAGACCATACTACTCCAGCGAATCGCAAACGCTATTACGACGAATCATCCTGAAGTAACTCTCATTGTTCTCCTCATCGACGAGCGACCGGAGGAAGTTACTGACATGGCTCGCTCGGTAAATGGTGAAGTCGTGAGTTCAACTTTTGATGAACCAGCCCAGCGACACGTCCAAGTCGCCGAAATGGTGATTGAGAAGGCGCGTCGGCTCGTTGAGCACAAACGAGATGTGGTGATTCTGCTCGACTCTATTACCCGTCTTGCTCGTGCCTATAACACCGTGGTTCCTCCGAGTGGCAAGATTCTCTCCGGGGGGGTCGATTCAAATGCTCTGCATAAACCGAAACGATTTTTCGGGGCAGCA
>JAGRAO010000410.1 GCA_020434565.1 Bdellovibrionales bacterium | reverse complement strand
GCTGGAGAACTTGTTGGATTTTCTCGAACGGCCAGCTCCCTCGCCGAACTCTCAAACGAAGACGCACCTCTTTGGCCTGTTCAGCCGAATGGAGATAGTCGTGTGATAGCGCAGAGCTTGATTGAAGCTATTGTAGTAGCCCAAATTGACGAAGCGGTAATGAGCTGCCCCGTAGATTTAAACCACGATCATACCGCTTGTGTGGCTGATATCCTTCAGTTCCTCACTCCTTTCTTTGCTCAAGAGGAGGCCGCTGACTTTGATGTTTCTGGTCATGTTACACCACAGGACATCTTCGCCTTTCTCTCTCTGTGGTTTTTGGAATGCTGGCGTCTCTTCAATCTCGTTTTTGCCGACTTTTCAACGCTCTTCGGTTTATCCTGTTACTCTCCTCCCTTCCGAAATCCTCTCAATACTCAAGTATCGCTTTGGTTTCGCTCTGTCCAGCGACAAGCAAACGAAACCAAATCTGCTCACCCCACCGACAAAAAAACGAAATTGAAGAGACACTAGTCACCCTGAGCTGGTGTCTCGAACATTGGATTCCGCGAAAGAAGGGGATTATCTCCAGTAGGACAGACCTGTTGTACCATCTGACATGGGAGAGAGGTTGAGGAATCATTTGAATTGCTCGTCAAAGACCCACCTCCCATAACGAAGAGATCGTCTTGATCATACGCAGTAAGAGTATAGTACTGGTCGCTCAGTAGGCTGCCAAAAAAGACCAATGCTGGAAGCGCTACAGAAAGAGCCAGCAATAGGAGGACAGACTGCTCTACAACGACAGCACCGCTCTCTCTTGATTCCGGTAAGCGCTCGGACTTGTACCTCAAGCACGACCAACCCCAAACAGCCATCATATACACCTTCACTATTGATGAGAATGGGCTGGAATTTCCCGATCGAAACTATTTGAAATTCTGCACACCCTCGCAGTTCTTTATCGAGGGATCGCGGTGGTTTGCTTCAGTTTGACGGCAAAATCCTCGAGAAAAGGGATCAAGGAGAAAGCCTGTAGGTAGCTGTATTCAAGAGCGAATCTTGGTTGGTTTGAGGGCGAAGAAGAAAATTCAAGAGACGAGCGCGTTAGAGTCGAGTCAACGTCATTCCCGCTGCGAAATTCTTTGAGATTACTCAGCAAAGTTGACTTTCCAAGCGTCGCCCCGGTCTCGTACGCGACATGCTTTTCGAACACACCATAATGTCTCCGGGTAGGGTGAGTCTTTCTAAAGCCGTATGCCCCCTCGGGTGAAGCACTACGGGTCCTGTTTACATGATAAATTCTTTTGTCGCCGCATGCGGGAGGTGTTCGTGGTTGGTAAAAATCTTCTTGTCTTTCTGGTTGTTTTTATTTCATTGCAGGGGGCTTG
>JAGRAO010000409.1 GCA_020434565.1 Bdellovibrionales bacterium | reverse complement strand
TCTCAGATGAAACTGGGCTCCACCTTCTCGCTCGAGATGGAGAAGTAGCAACTGGAGATGCTCCTGGATGTGCGATCTACGGATCCGCATATGCGCGGATGCAGATTACAAGTGCGGGCGGAGGAATCGCTTTTGGCGCTGGAGTAACTTGCGATGGAGGAGGTATTTCAATCTTCTCGAATCGATCAGGTTCACTTCGTCGTGAGGCATATCGGGACCTCGTTCTTGACGGGCCATCCGGAAGGTTTCGCCTTGGTCTCTTAAGTATGGTAACAGCCACGCTCGGTTCCCTCGGAGACAATCCGGCATATTTGTACGGGTTGCTCGATGATGGAGCGCGCCTCTATGTCTTAAGCCCGTTGTTTCACGAAGACGGTACGCTCAGAAGCAGTTGGGGAATCTCAAAAGTCGGCAGTGGAGGATATGGCGAAGTTCTCGTTGAGAGTTCGGCCCTGTCGTCTGGCTTACCAGTAGATCTCGCCGCGAGTCCTTTTCCCGAACAGATCAGTATCTCCGGTGATGGGACAGTTCTTGCTCGGGTACGCGAGCTCAACTCAGACTCGAGGGTTCTTCTTCTGTACAACTACTACACCGGGATAACCCTTGTTCGGGACGGGAGCATGATCGAAGGCCATACGGTAACTGTCGGAGGGAGCGATCGAGTCTCTGGAATCGCGATGGACGGCGGGCAACTTCTCGCGTCGGTTTCAGTGCAGAGTCCGCAAGATGGGACAGGCCAACCTCTCCGGAATGCCATTGTGTACCTCAATAGTATTGGTGAGCTCTCTCTTCCTATTGTGCAGGGCGAAACCCAGGCGCTCTTGAGAGGACAAGACCCGGTCCTTCTCGAGAATTTCGAAAACCCTTTTGGTTGGGAAATGAGGAGAAATGTCGCGAATGCCTCTCCTCAGACAGTTTTCATTGGATCGATCTCAAGAGCAGGAATGCCTCAAGAAGATGCGATCCTCCTTCTCAACTGGTTTCAACCAGTCCTTAACCTAGCCGATTTTAATCGGGATGGACTCGTTACTCTGAGTGATCTTTTCGCTTACTTGGTAGCATTTTTTGCTGGCGAACCCCGGGCCGATCTCAATGGAGACGGTGTCTTTAGCCCACAAGATATCTTTCAGTTTTTAAGAATTTTCCTCCCTTGACTATCCCCCCCGGGAAGGTTGTTCCCCCAACAACCTTCCCGTTTTCCCTTTCTTAAAAACGAATTCGAGCTTTAGACCACTTCTTTCTTCGCGGTCTGTTGTTCAATTTCTCTGTATCTGGCTCGCAGGGATGCCTTTCTCTTGTCATGCTTTTGCATCACCGGCGACAGTTGTTGCCCGGACGGGAGGCGAAGCTTTCGGAATGGGAGAATGCTTCTACCGAGGACTCTATCACTTTGCCGAGGGCCAAGCCGAAACGACCCTCCCTCCACTTTT
>JAGRAO010000040.1 GCA_020434565.1 Bdellovibrionales bacterium | reverse complement strand
GGTCCACGAGGGCGTTCGGATACAGCATCAAAAACTTGTCACCTTCTTGCACCGCAACCTGAGACAGAATGCAACCTCTGGAAAATGGGTAGTCCGAGTCGGAAAAGGAGAAGCAGAAGTTTCCGTCGAAGATGTACCGTACTTTGTGGTCGACTTTAATTTTATTCCAGAAGCTTGCTTTGCCACGCTTATCACTCGAGAAGAGAGAGAGATAGATCCTATGACTTTCGCTGTTGGACAGGAGAATCAGATGTACTGTTCAGTCTCTGGACTTGGACTCGCACGACTCCGTCGTTCTGCACACCAACAGATCGCGTCTCTTGTCACCGGTGACGATCAGATAACACTCCTTAACAAAGTGTATAGAATTAGAAAAATCGATCGATGAGTGTGAATATTGGAGACCACGTATTTGTCACATCGCTTCACAAAACTGGAACCGTTTTGCGTGTGCTCAAGAACGGGTCCGTTCAGGTGCGAGTCGGGACTCTCACGATAACGATTCCGCAAGTGCAGTTGCAAAAGATTGATGCGCCAAAGAGGCCCAAGCACAAAGAGGTTCCAAGGGGCGCCTTTCACCACCCCACTCCCTTGAAGAGTCCAGTGTCAGCTCGCACGCTCGATCTGCACGGGCTCACGGTGGCCGACGCCAGGGAGAAGATTCTCACTGCGATCGACTTGAGCATTCGAGATGGGGCTGAAGAGCTCCTGGTGATTCACGGCCACGGGACCGGAAAATTGCGAGAGCTCACGTACTCTGAGATCTCAAATTTAAGTGTCGTTCTTCGGGTAGTCCCGGACCCTCACAATGCCGGAATGGCTCGTATCGTGTTTCATTGATCCTCCGATTTATTGCCCTCTTGCTGACATTGAGGACCCGTGGGAACCTTTTAAAGCATGGTACTCTTTCAGAAACGCTCAGTACTCTCAGTCGGCAGGAGCTTTTGGTCATGCCATAATCCTCCTGCGGGGAATTCCCGAAGAGAACCGAAGGCCTGTGGTTCTTCACTCTTACTCACTTGTTTTCTTCTCGCCCTTTTTTGTCTCCTCAGTCCACTCCAGACTTTTGCAGATGATGAAGATATTCAGCGGAGCCCTAAACCTGGATGGGGAAACTTTGATGTTGTCGAGCAGGAGACGGAACGGCCGACGTGGCAGCATATACTCCTGTGGCCGGTCAACAGAGTTGCCGATCTTTTAGATGTGTTCCGTATCGATATTGGCGGAGGAAACGCAAAGGGAGCCGTCGTTCGAATCACCGAGTACGGAAATATAGGATACCGAGAAATCGATCCAAAGTCGGTTCGCCTTGGGCTCTTTGGAAGACGCGCACCATATCTCGTTGAACGATCGAGCGAACACGGGATAGGGCCTTCGTATACTATGTCCCATGAGAGGACTCAGTGCCCCGGAGAGGTGGGGATTGGGATAGATCTCTATGTAGGGGCCTACGGAGGGATTTGCGTAGATGAACTTGCGGACTTTGTGCTTGGAATATTCTTTCTCGATTTCAAAGACGACGATATCCGGTGACAGGAATGGATCCCAAGAGAGAAGAAGGCTCCTGGTATTTTTGAACTGACTTCTAGCCGAAGATCGAGAAAACCTCTTTCCAAAAAAGGAGAGGGAGAAGAACGCTGGCTCCAAGAAGCACAAGAGAAACCATTTCCGGAACCCAACTCTGATGGAGAAGCCTACTCTGAAGGTACGAGCTTGACCGGTGCACGACTTCCTCGCCCTGCTCACTTCTCGCAGAATCGATAGAGAGTTTGGGTTCTACGCTGGTCACAATCGATTCCGATTGAGATTCAGAGACGACTCCGTTTTGGGCATTGCTCCTCTGTCCCGCAAGCTCATCCACCGAGAAATTTTGATCAATTGAATCCTCGAGAAACTGCATGAGCTGATCGACAGAGCCTTGATCAGCTTCGAAAGCTGCAAGAGGTTCTTGGTCAGAGGCTTCACCTGACAGGTCGTTCGACGTCTCTTCAGTCGTGATGTGAGAGCACTTCGCAGAACGGGAATCTCCAGCCTTTCGCTCAACGAGACCCTTTGCCTGTAACTCATCAACTGCATCTCGAAGCGCAAATTCGTTCAAGAGTCCGGATTCTCGCATATCGAAAAGCGATACTTCACTTCTCAAAGAGTTCAACAAGAGAAACGCATCATCGCTCAATGCCTCCTCTGTCGTGGTTTGGGTGCGATGAAGAAAGGGCTGAGCACCAAATTGCTCTTGGAAGGCAGCCCGCTCCTCCGAGAGTTCAACAAGATCAAGTAAAAGTTGACCAACTGAGATACTCGGGAGGAGTTCACGTTCTACACTTCGAACCTCATTTCGAAAATTGTAAAAACTCCCTTGATCGATCGGAAGATTATACAGTTGCTGCATGACCCTATGTCGGACGATTTGGCGGTACATATCTTCATCAAAGAGGTGTCCACTCGTTCCCGAAGATTGAAGTACGCCAAACAGCTCTGAGTAATTCGCGGGGAGCGCTTCCAATTGAAACTCCCCAGAAGCAACAAACCCAGATTTCACGAGCGTTTCGACCAATTGAGCCGTCGGCGTAAAGTCATTTCGGAAGGCCTCGAGAATTTTTCCTTGGAAGAAGACCACGGTGAACTTTTCTTCCCCGCGTACAACTTCAAGTGTTCCGCTTTTTCGCTTTTGCGAAAGACCACGCAAAACTTGCGAAAAGTTATCGGGAGTAAGCGATCCTGTATGCATCACTCAGACTCCTTCTTCCCAAGAAACGACGCGACATAAACAATCGAGAAAACAACTGAAGCGATCACAAAAGCAACCTGGCTGGCTGACGGGAACACAGTGAAAAGCTCAACCACCTCGTTTGGCCAACCCAAAAGTGGAAAGAGCGATAGCGCCACTGCCGAGACGCCCAGAAAACACCAGACGGGACGACCAGAAACAGCGAATCCTCCTCCGGGAATGAGTGAGGTAAGCCGCCGCTGCGCTGCCGGAACGGTGTAACCGAGATAGTACGTTTCCAACCGCCGCTGTTTTTCGGGAGAAACAGCGAAAAAGCAGAGAAAGAGTGCCACTCCGACTACTGCTATTCCGAATGGAGAAAATGGCCACATGAGTTTCTCGGCAACTTCAGTATAGTGCTCTCGCGCACCGGGCATAGGGACAAGAGAAGAACGAAAGAGTTGCAGCACGGGTACTTCAAAACCAGAAAATGAGCTACTCGCTCTTAGCCCAAGAGTCTCTTCACGCTTCTCAAATTGTGCTACAAGGCTTGGATCGATTCGCCGTGCCTTCGTAATCGCCTCTCGACTCGATTTCGTATCGAGGAGTTCGAAGTAAACTTTGGAGAGATTGTAATAAAGTGGAGCAGATTCGAGCCCCTTCTCTTCAGCTTCAAGGAAGAGTTCCTTGGCTCTTTCGTTGTCTCCTCTCGCAAAGGTAATGAGCGCGAGCTGCGCCGGAATACGGGGATCTGAAGCCAGAGAAGGACCAACTTTGGCAAAATACTCCTCGGCCTCTTCGTACATTCCATATCGTCGAGAAAGATCTCCGAGTAAATAGTAGACGAGACCATCGGAACCGAGGCGACGCGAAGCAAGTCCTTCCAGTTCCTGAATGTCTTGAGGACCGTGAGAGCTAATCGCCAGTCGGAGCATGATCTTCACCGCTGGATCCTGAAGCCAAAGAGAGATGTTCTCCTTGAGAGGGATGACAAATCCCCAAATAGCCAAGACCGTCCCCCCTATCATTCCGAGCCAGCGGTACCGTGGAAGACAAACAAAGAGAATCAGAGTCCACATCGCTACGGTCCAGAGTGGTCCGAGAGAAAGCGGAGCGACGAGACAAAGGATCACTACCAACGGAGTGAGGTATCCTCGTGAACGCTTCGGAAGAATCCGAGCTACTCGTCTTAAAATTTCGTCAGTTCTCAACGAAAAGAGGAGCGCGAGCGCACAAAAGAGTCCCAAGGTAGCTGCCCAAAGGAGCGGATAAATCAATACCACCGGGACCTGAAAGAGCAACTCCGGTGTGCGGAGGGCACTGGCGATGATACGACGCCACTGTGCAAGCTTTGACCGATATCCCGTCTCTGAAGCCAAGTTAAGCGAGCGATACAATACCACTGGGCTCTCGGGGCTGAGTTGATAAGCCTTTCTTAAATAGAAATGAGCCGTGTCTCGGTTCCGTGAGGCGAGTTGATGTTCCCCCTTAGCAACAAGCACAAGGGCGTAATCATCAAGCGAACGTACTCCAGCAGATACCATCAAGGTTTCCAGCTGGAGCACCCCTTGGTTGATCACTTGAAAGTTATCAGCGTCGAGAGCTGGCTTCAGGCGATTCCAGATCAACCCAAAAGGATCACTCTTTATGGAAAACATCTCCTTTTTCGTTGCTGTGTGCTGAGCCGCCGATAGTACCTCTGAACTTTCGACGGGAGACACGTCTTCGGCAAGGAGCATCGCGCATGTGAACCACGCGACCACGACCCCGCAAACAGGTAATATCGAAAGAATGCGCATCCCGGCTTCGACCTTTGTGATTACAACGCTTTATTCGCGTCAGGCTCCATTCCCTTCTCTATTTGATGACTTTTCCCCTTCGAACTGTGCAAGAAGGGTGCTCAAGAGTTCGCTGCTCTCAAGATCCCGAAAATATGTATCTTTTCACTAGCTTAACGAGCATGTGTCTGAATAATGCCTGTCTCCTTGTTCTTGGGCCTCGAGCAAAGACGTGAACGAGAACAAGCATGCGGGCACAGCCGAGAACCCAAACAGGGTCGTTACTCACTGCAGAGAATTGTCTCACACAACAAGAGGAGCGAGAGTGCTTTGGAGAGGCTGAATCAGTTTGATTTCCTGTCGGCGACAACGGGATTGTTCCCGTTCACCTTTTTGTTCGAGTTGGAATCACGATCGAGAGTCTCATTTGTCGCTTCATTCATTGGACTGGTGTCTCTTCATATTACGGCTGAGATCTGAGCTTTTGCCGCTCTCTCTCTTCTTTAACTTCGTCGTAGTAATAAAAGCTATCGTCCAAGCCCAATTCTCGCGCAGCTTCTTGCCGGAGTCGCTCCTCAGCTCTATTTTTGAGTAGCATCTCTCGATCGTAACCCTCAAATGGAGCATAGGCGAATGTAGCAAGAATCCCGTAATAACTCTGCTGACCGGACGAGGTTCCTTCTGTCATTCGGAGGATCGAGTTAAATCTTTTTACTGCCCGTACGGTTTCATCAAAATTTTTCTCGTCGTTAGACAGCTCATGAAACAAGCGCGAGGCATAGTCGAGCACTTCGAGTCGTGGCTCTCGCTGAGCCTTGGGAGGGCCAGGAACCGGAGTCGGTGTTGGAGTCGGCTCTTCGCTCTGTTTCTCTTCTAAAGAATCTTTTCTTTTTCCCCGGATTTTCTTTTTCTTGCGTGATTTTTCAAGGGTTCCCGGTCGACAGTACTTAATAAACTCTTTGAAAATTTGCTTACAGCCGGGGCAACTTCGGTACTCCTCCTTTGAAATATGAGCGAGCTGTTCGAAGAGCCATTCAGCCCGTCCATCCCGTGCAAGCCCCAAACACATTCCTTTTACGTACGGTCTCAAATCTCGAATCGAGGGATATTTCTTCGTCTTTTCTTTTTTACTCGGACCTGGATACACCTCTGCGTACTCGTACACGACTGGCCGCTCTCCAGGCCCAAACTCGGGCTCCCCCTCTTGGGCAGTGGCGGATGAAAACGTAAGCAACGGTAGGGCAGCAACAACGCACCAGATGATATGTTTCAAAGAGTCGGGAAAATACATTTCGCCCTTTCGCTGCACGGTCTAATCCCCCATTAAGATGCTGTTTTCGAAGGGATGTGTGTAGAACAATCCTTTAATCGAACGAAACACCTGAAGAGAGGTGATAGGACTTGAAATTAGCCAATCAGGCGATGTAACCTCTCTAAGTCAGTACGTTTTTCGGAGTCCTACGTGTTTTCCTATTACAATAATATTCTCGAAGCTATTGGAAAGACCCCGCTTGTAAAACTCAACAAAGTGGTCCCGCCGAACTGCGCCACGGTGCTCGTTAAATGTGAGTACATGAATCCAAGTGGTTCGATTAAAGATCGAATGGCCCTCCATATAGTCGAGCAAGCGGAAAAAGAAGGTCTCCTAAAACCAGGCGGCACGATCGTTGAAAACACTTCAGGAAATACCGGCCTCGCACTCGCCATGGTGGCAGCCGTTAAGGGCTACAGGTGCGTGTTTACAATGCCCGACAAGATGAGCACAGAGAAGATTAACATGCTCAAAGCATTTGGTGCCGAAGTTGTCATCACCCCTACCGATGTTCCGGGAGATTCGCCAGAACACTACGTAAACACCGCCAAGCGAATAGCGCGCGAAACTCCAGATGCTTTTTACGTTGACCAGTATCACACAGAAAAGAACATTCAGGCCCACTACTACAGTACCGGAAAGGAGATTTGGGAAGATACAAATGGTGAACTCGATTATTTCGTGGCCGGCACCGGCACCGGTGGAACAGCATCAGGTGTTGGTCGATATTTTCGCGAGAAACTCGCTGAAACCGGGAAAAAAGTCCAAGTCGTTGGAGTCGATCCTATCGGAAGTGTGCACTACCACCTCTTTCACTCCAAGACGCTCGTGACCCCACATGTTTATAAAGTCGAAGGAATCGGTGAGGACATCGAATGCGGAGCGATGGATCTCACAGTCGTTGATGACATGATTCAAACCAACGACAAAGAGGCTTTTACGATGGCCCGAAGGCTTGTTCGCGAAGAGGGATTGTTTTGCGGAGGATCGTCCGGCGCGATAATCCACGGAGCTATAAAAGTTGCTCAGAAGGCCGGTCCGGGAAAGATCGTTGTGGCGGTTCTCACTGATTCCGGTACGCGATACATTACAAAATACCTTTCGGACGCTTGGATGAGAGACCACGGGTTTCTCTCTCCCTACGAGGAGCTCGGCCTTGTGGAAGATCTGTTACGAAGACGGGGCACTTCAACTATTGTTACAGCTTCTGGCAAAGATACTGTTGGAAAAGCTATCCAGATTCTTCGAGAGAAAGGGATCTCTCAGCTACCGGTCCTTGATGAAAGTGGTAAGCCTTCGCGTATCGTTCATGAGCTCGATATTTTAAGAGGGCTCCAGAGTGGGACGGTCGGACAAGATGCCCAGCTCAACGATGTTGCACACGATATCGGCGGTCTTACTTCACCGAAGGCTCGAATCGAGGAACTCTTTAAGATTTTTGACGAAGACCAGGTGGCGATGGTAGTCGACGGTGGAAAACTCGTTGGGATCGTTTCAAAGATCGATGTGATCGAGTACATCGCCTCTCGTTCGAACGCTCTCTCGTAATCTTGTGTGCTCCGTCTTTGCGTCCCCCAACTCTGGTCCGACGATCTCTAATCGACTGATTTGGCAAGGAAATCCGCTGTACGCTCGGGTTATCTTAGGTCTCGCAGATCACTTATCATGATGGCCTAAAACGTCAGGAGGCCGATCAGAGTGATCACTCAATCACCGTCGCATGAACAGCCGGAATCGGCCGGGCAGCATCTCTCGCATTCGCCGTTTGAACCGTATCTGGAAAACGACCCGAGGAATGTCGTTCGGCTCCTTATTGAACCAAGTGATGCAAGCGCACACTTTGCGCAGACCGAATCGTTTGATGTCAGTTTTCTCGATCGAAATGGCGAGCTGCTCCAGCCCATAGTTACGTATGCGGTCGAGTACCGGGCCCAGCAGGATGTCGTGGATTTGGTCGCATTTAGTCGATCGGAAGACGGCACTCCCCTGATGGCACTGCAGCAGTGCCTCAAACCTCCGGTTGCGGCGCGGAGTCAGATTTCAGATCTTGGAGAAGAATCTGGCCTCGAATGGAATCTCCCAGGAGCGTATATCCGTCATGAAAAGGGTGAGTTCAGTATCGATAGTACTATCGATTCAATCCTCGCGAACAAACTTGGTGTTGAACGTATCGGATCTACTTCGATACTCGGCGGAATGCATATTCCAAGTGTTGGAAGCTCTACCGAGGCAGCCTATCCGAGAATAGTCGAAGTAAAACTCCCAACGCACCGTGATCGAGTTTCGTACGGTGAAAAATTTCTCCAATTGAATCGGGTAAAATTCTTCTCACCCCAAGAAGTAGTGGATCTCTACTTTTCGGGGGAATTGCGTGACATTCGCTCGGTGCTTTCGGCATTTGCCTTCGCAGCCCGTGAAGGGCTCCAGTTAAAGGTCCCGCTCTCACTCACCAAATCATCGAAAGCCGAAATTGATACTTCAGATTCGATTCTCCCTATTCGCAGCGCCCAAGATCTCCGCTCACGCCTTCGGGAACCCTCAGAACTCGTCTCAGCTGTCCAGCGGGTTGAAGTCACCCCATCAGAGCGATCGTCCTCCTTTCTTGGTGTTCAATCGTTCATGGTGAGAAATGTAACCCTCGGAGGAGAAACGAGCCAAGCGTATCCAGCCGATGTCCTCGTTCGAAAAGGAGTAGACAGTGTGGATGTTGCGGCCCACTGCTTTGTGAATGGTAAAAGCGGGGCCGAATTGTTTATGCCGGTCAAAGTGGGCGTTCGACCGTCTATGGCAGTTCGCGAGCGGGCACCTCATCCGATTCAGTCATCCGTAAGTGCGTTTCACCTGGAGGGTGGCGCAGAAAGCTTAGAAGGAGAAAGAACGCGTTCGGAGATCGAAGAGAGGGCTCGCTCTGGAATAGAAGAAGAATTTGGAATCGCAGTCGCAGGGACACCTCGATACCTCGGGCGGGGCTATCCCTCTGCTGGAACCAATGCAGAGTGCGCTCATCTCGTCTCGGTCGAAGTAAACCCGTCGATTCCTTCGACTGCCAAAGCAAATATCGATGAGACGGTAGATAAGTTTCTGGTAACACCTTCAGATATCATTTCCCTTTGGAACCAAGGAGTGTGTCGGGATGGCCGGTTAGCACTCAGTGCATACATCCTCCAGGCGGCCCAAGCCGATCGTGTACGCCCACCTTCGGTCGAGGTTATCCGAAATCCGGACGTCGATCTCCTTAATGAAATTGTCCATCACGGCTCAGAAGCGAGAAGGATGTTAAGTGCTCATCCTGAATCGCTTCGAGTCCTGAATGCCTTCGATCGAAATCCCCTCTTCCGAAAGATGCTTGCGTATTCAGAAGATGAACTTGGAATGGTTATTGACACCTGCACTCATCCTG
Organism: Bdellovibrionales bacterium; assembly: GCA_020434565.1. GTDB lineage: Bacteria > Bdellovibrionota_C > UBA2361 > UBA2361 > RFPC01 > JAGRAO01. The sequence goes on along the minus strand of JAGRAO010000040.1, from coordinate 10,559 downwards.
AACAACGCTTTGTTTTCGATGGACTCATCCCACATTTCTTCCTCCCGGAACTGAGTGATCCTCGCAAACCTGGCTTTCACCTGGGTCACGATATTAGACACTATGTCCTAAAAGGAATGGGAACGTTTCAAGAAGAGAGCCCTGGCAAGCTCCTTCGAATTGATGGAAAACTCGTTCCGCTTGATTTCGAGGACTACTATCTCGGGAACTCAGGAAATGAGTGTGATGCTGTCAATTTTTCCGATGTGCTTTTGCCTTCTGTGCTCGGCTATGAAGAGTGCCAAGAGATTTTCGGCGCTCTACCGATCGGCAAAGCGCTTGAAATGCTTGGAGTCGATGGAGGGATGGCTCGCAAGGTCATCTTTCAAGTCGAACAAGAGGGGCGTCTCCCCAGTTTTATCGTAAATCATCCAGCGTACGACGAAGTGCGGTCAGTACTCGTCGGTCGTCTCTTACGCTACAACACGCTCGATCGCCATCACCTGAAGATGATGTACGAAAGCGGCGTAAACCAACCGGAAGTTTTCGAGGTACTGTATCGAACACGACCCGTTTTTTGTGATGCTGCCGCTCATATCAAAAATTTCGAAGAAACCATTCGAAAAATGGAAGACTATCCTGAGGGAGGAAACCCCCTTCGGGCGCGCCTTGCTCGAACGAAGTTGACGCAAATCGATGAACAGGCAATGACGCTCCGGGTCTACGGTCGGCAGATTCGCGAAACTGCCAAGCCCGGCGCACAAGAAGCGCTCCGTTATATCGATACGCTCGTAGAAGATCTCATTGACTCAAGTCAAACTCTTGCTGAAGCTCACCGTTCTATCGGCGATATTGACCTGAGTGAAGCCAATCTTAGGGCTGTACGAACTTTGCGGGGAATCGAGGGTGGAGTGGCACTTCGGGCCAGAGAAGCGTGTGATCAATTTTCTCGAGATACGAACCTCCTTACACCAGCAGCTATCGCCTGGAATCGAAACCGACCCCTTCCCTTTCTTCGCCCTTTACCTTTTGGAATTTCGCGTGAGCTTAAAGATCAGATCAACCGAACAGAAAGGCGGAGTTTCATCTTAGAGGGAAAAACCCCTCCAGCTCCGTTTTACGATCTCGACAAGGACTAGACACTGCCTGGGGGCTTCTACTGCAGCGGACCTGCGAGTTTCGATTCGAGAAATCCGATCTCACTTGGAAGCAGGCGATAGCGTTCTTCCTCTAATGGAGAGAGCCCCCTATCCACTCGAATATGGGTAAGCCGCTTGAGCTCCTGAACTAACGAGAGCACTTCTTCTTCGAGAGTGCTTCGCTCTCCCGAAAACGGAGGAATGGCTCGTGGTCGGAGAATTTTCTTCATGGCCCAATCCCACTATAAAACGCCGTACTAGGCTCCAACCGCTTACAACCGGGATCAAACAGAGAGAAAACAAAATCACAATCGCCTCAGGAGTTTACCTGAAAATCACTGGAAAAATTGTGAAATTTCAAATTTAGACCGTGATTTCTCATAACGAACTGAAACCAGGGGGAATTTGGTGGGAATATTCAGTTCGATTTGGCAACCGAAACAGAACGAGAGCAAGGAAAGCGACAATCTCGCAAAAGAAGAAGGAAGCGAGGTCTCGAGTCACAAAACCCAGAGAACGGCATTACTCCGTTTCGGTTAAACCTCCCCCGCTTCCTGATTCCTAGCTCGCCGATGCTTCAAGCACCAGGAGCCCTGCCGAGAGCAACGAGAGCACGTACATCGTTATCGGAACCTCGCGGTGCCGTCCAACAAGCACGAACATCCCTGTGTGGGCAATGAAACCCCAGAGAATTCCCTGGGTAATCGAAAACGTGAGCGGAATAAGAACGATCGTGAGAACCACCGGCACCAGCTCTTCGAGCGCTGAGAGTTTCAGTTTCAGGACGGGCCTGAACATGAGGATACCAACGACCACCAGTACCGGAGCCGTGGCGTAGGGTGGTACGAGTTCCACAAGCGGACCGAAGAAGAGGCACGGCAAAAAGCACAACGCCGCTACCACTGCCGTAAGACCAGTCCTTCCTCCGGCCTCAATACCCGCAGCACTTTCGATGTACGTTGTCCCCGATGAAGTACCGAGTACAGCGGCCCCGAGAGTACCGAGTGCGTCAACGATCAACCCCTGCCTGAGGTTTTTTGGATTACCTTCTTCGTCAACGAGACCGGTCGCCTCAGACACTCCAACAAACGTTGAAATCGAATCAAAGAGGTCAGTAAAGAGGATCGAGACGATCGAAGGGATAATTGCAAGTTGCAACGCTCCCATGATGTCGAGCTTCAAAAAGACGCTCTCAAAATCAGGAAGCGACACTGCCGTGGAAGGAGCGGCTATCCGGCCCGAAGCAAAGGCGATTGCAGTCACGACTGCGATACCAATCAGGCTCGCCATGGGGTTTCGGAAACGGACCATCAAGATCAGCACAACTGCGGTACCGAGGAGAGTCATGAGAGACTCAAAAGTGAGCCCAGCAAACTGAACCAGGGTAACCGGATGGCCTTGAATGACACCGCCGTTTTTGAGCCCGATGAAGAGGATAAACACCGCGATTCCACCGGCAGCAGCCGACCGCAAAGACAGCGGAATCGACTTTACGATCCACTCGCGTATCGGAAGAATCGAGGCGAGAAGGAAGATAACTCCCGCCCAAAAAACAGCTCCAAGAGCGGTTTCCCATGGGACGCCGCGTCCAATCACAAGGGTATACGCAAAGAAGGCGTTGATACCCATGCCCGGAGCACCAGCAAACGGAAGTTTGGCGTAGAGACCCATAATGAGGGTCATTCCGAAACACAACAGAACCGTTGCTGTGAGAACTCCAGACGCCGGCATGCCCGTCCCCTCAGCTCCGAGGATCTGAGGATTCACGATGACGATGTAGGCCATCGTGAAGAATGTCGTCATTCCACCGATGATCTCCCGCCACGTTGAAACGCGCGCCACAGATTGTGTCACGACGTGCCTCCTTTCTCTTGTTCAGAGAGTAAAACCTTAAACTTGAGACCTCTGCACATATATGCCTTTGCACATTCTCAAACGCTCTCTCTTTTCCTCTCGCAAGGCAGAATCAGAGCAAGACAGTGCGAGGAATCTCCGAAACGAGAAACACCAATAACCCGATGTCCCTCTACAGATAGAGATGCGTACGAAAATCTTTCCTGAAAATTTTCAAAGGCAAAAAAAGAACACTCTCCGCCTCTCCATTGAATGCCAGAATCAGATCAGCCGAGGCGAGAAAGCACGAGAGTATAGCAGCTTTCAAAAGGATCGGGACACAATCGCAGATAGAGAATGCTGGAAGAGAGCATTTGAGTCCCCTCGCAAGGCCCACTGAGGCCCTCTATTTTCCCCAATAAAAACTAGCATTTGTCAGTTGAGACTCTCAGCAAGTGAAAATCTCGAGTTTAAAAAGGAGACCGCTGTGGACACGATTCTCGCAAATTATCAAAGAAATCTCGCTTGTAAAGTCGAACTCCCATCCTATAATTCTGCCCATGGCAGTACCGTCATCTCATATACCTTCTCCAGACGACCCCCCTCAGACCACCCCAGAGTCCCAGCCAGCACCGGCTTCAAACGAGGCTCTCTCTCCAAGCCCTTTGGCATCAGAAGCGTTGCCTTCGAGAGGAACAACAGTACTCACAGCTGAAGACGACCCTGATCGTGAAGATGATTTTCAGGACCCCGAGTTGGAGCTGGTTGAGGTTACACTAGACAGAAGCGTTGATATTGATTTTCCTGAACCAGTCTCAAGAAGGAAGCCTTCACTTGAAGCAGCGAAGCTTTCTCAGAGTTCTCATTCAACCCCGGAAGCAGACCGAGCAATCCGCATGCTTGCCGACATACTGAAAGAATCAACGGTCCCATTTGAAGCGTTACGACACTTGGGAGAAGTTCGATTTAATCGCTCTACGGAGCGTGCTATACACACGGTTGTTGAAGAAATTGAAGGTGGCTCCTCAATGAGCGATGCTTTTGGAGAACACCCGAGAGTCTTTGGAAAGCTTTTTGTGCATTTTGTAAAACTCGCTGAAGAAGGTTTCGGACTTCGAGAGAGCCTCGAGCGTTACAATATGCTCCGTGATGAATTAAACGAGATGGCCAACCGCCCTTCGAAGCTGTCTTTTCACACTCGCGCGTTCTCTCTTACGGCGGGAACCCTTCTTGAGATGTCCGGTGATGTCGTGAATTCACTCCGTTTTGCGGCGGTTGAGCGCCCACGTGGCCTTCGAAAGGCCGTAGCTGAGGCACTCGTTGCTATCAACTCCGGCCCAGATTCTATTAGCTACTGCCTGAGAGAAAAGGGGCTCTTTCGAAGTGGTTTTGAACGGGGATTTCTCCAATCACTCTCAGCAGGCGAAGACCGAAATGCTCTCGTTCCAACCCTCCTTCGTCTCGGAAGAGACGGATAGATCCCAGATAGAAGCTCTGCGAAAATACTCTCCTTGTTTTTTCGGAGGCTCCAAGCTAGGGGCCTTTCAAACCGGAATGGCCCTCGCCCAAAGCGTCCGATTTTGCCGCGCCGTCCTTGGCGGGCTAGTCCGCTAGTCATGAACAATGCGGGCTAGCGGCTTGGGAGCCACCTGAGCGGAACCGAAGGGAGGCGATAGAGATGCTCAGGTATCTGCGCTTCTATTTCCTTGTGAAACTCGGGGAGTTTCGACCAATGAAGTCCCTGCTTCATGTGGTGTGCAGTATGGTATCCGAGGTTTCCAGTGAGAATGTTGTACCACTTGTGGGTGATATTGTACGACGCATGAAAGTGATCATCGGTATCGAGACCGGCGTGATGAAAATAGGTATGCCAGCAGGTGGTGAGGTATCCTCCCAGCATCGGTAAGACGAAGACAAAAACAGTATTAAACCAGTTGTAATACGCGAGTACTCCAAGAAACCCCAACGTAATGACGCCCATCTTAAAGAGTCCAGACTGATAACGCGGGTGTTTTCTCGCAACCTGAAGCGCTCGCGTATACCCGGTCAGCGCAGTTACGAGTGTGTACTCAATCATTCCCATCTTTGACCCATCCTTGCGCTTCCATCTTGATTCATCTTTAGTCTGATCAAGATAATTCACATGGTGGCCAAGATTATGGTGGAGGATCCACACGTTCGTGGTCATACCGGTATGGAGGGTATAGACAAACTCAAGCGCTCGATTGAGGTATTTGTTCCGAAACGTCGAGAGATGCTGATGGTGGTGATTCCAGGCTGATATCGCCATCTTTGGGAACACGCTGAAGGAGAACCATGCGACGATGAACCATCGATTTTGGATAGCAAAAAAGACCGTCACATCCAAAAGAAACAGAAACACGATAATCAAAACCGGCAATCTATCTTCTCGATAACGAAACATGAAAACGACTCAACAAATCTTCAATTTTTTTAGGGCAGCCATCTTGGAAATGTTAAAAGAAAGCTGCCTCTGACAGAAGATACGATCTGCTCAGGGATACATTTTTTCTCGCTGATTGCAGAAAGCGGCGAAACTCTAGAGGGCACTCTAGAGGGCTAGGCCTCGGTCCTTTTGAGAGAGGGAGCTAAAGAAGAATCCCCAGCTCCCTCATCCGGACCCCAATCGAACAACTAGTGCGCAGCAGCACCAGCTTCTTCACCAGACTCAAGCTCTGACTTCTTCATTGAGAGCCTGATCTTTCCCATTCGATCGACTTCGAGAACTTTCACTCGAACCTGGTCTCCCTCAGTGACGACATCTTCGACACGCTTCACATGTCCTTCGCTCAACTGAGAGATATGCACTAATCCATCAGTTCCAGGAATGATTTCGACAAAAGCACCAAAATCCGCGATGCGCTTGACGATACCTTCGTAAATTCGCCCAACTTCTGGCTTAGCGGTAATGGTCTTTACGGTCTCAATTGCGTTCTGAAGTTTATGGGCGTCATTTCCAGAGATAGTAACATCGCCACTATCTTCAATGTTGATTTTTACTTCCCATGTCTCCTGAATACCCTTAATGGTCTTTCCACTTGGTCCGATAAGATCTCGAATCTTATCCGTTGGGATTTTAAGAGCGACGATTCGAGGAGCATACTCATTCAGCTCTTGTCGAACTTCAGAGAGAGCTTCTTTCATCTTTCCGAGGATATGGAGCCGTGCTTCGCGTGCTTGTTGAAGCGCTTGGGTCATGATGTCTTGGCTCAGACCCTTAATCTTAATATCCATCTGAAGAGCTGTGATTCCTTCCTCGGTACCACAGACTTTGAAGTCCATGTCTCCAAGGTGATCCTCGTCTCCCAAAATATCAGTAAGAACAACGGTCTTCTTTTCACTCGCAATGAGACCCATTGCAACTCCAGCGACTGGAGCAATAATTGGAACCCCAGCATCCATAAGAGCAAGTGTTCCACCGCACACAGACGCCATTGAGCTTGAGCCGTTACTTTCAGTAATTTCCGATACAATACGGATTGTATACGGAAAATTCTCCGGCTCAGGCAGTACCGCAGCGAGCGCTCGCTCAGCGAGGTGCCCGTGACCGACTTCACGACGCCCCGGACCACGAAGAGGCTTGGTTTCCCCTACGCTAAACGGAGGGAAGTTATAGTGGAGCATAAAGCTCTTAAAGGTCTCTCCCTTGAGCGAGTCAATCCGTTGCGCGTCAGACTCGACTCCAAGAGTCGCCGTGACAATCGCTTGCGTCTCACCTCGGGTAAAAAGAGAAGACCCGTGCACACGAGGGAGATAACTTGTCTGAATTTCGATCGGTCGAACAGTTTTATTATCTCGACCATCAATTCGCTTACCAGTATCAAAGAGCAATCCACGAACAGTCTCGGATTGGAGTTTTTCAAAGATCGAGTCGATGTCACCTTCTCGCTGTTTGATGACATCTTCATCACCTTCTGCGATTCCAAACTTCTCTTTCACCGCTGACTTAATCACCTTAATGGCATCTCGTCGCTGATGCTTATCAGAGATCTGAACCGCTGCCAGAAGATCCGTTTTTGCGAACTGCTCGAGCTCACTTTTCAAAGATGCTTCGATCTCTCTTGGAACGAATTCCATCTTTGGCTTCCCGACCTGTTTCACGAGCTCTTCTTGCATATCAATGAGCTTCTTCAACTCTTCGTGAGCGAAAAAGAGCGCTTCGAGAACCTCTTTCTCACCAACCTGCTTCGCTCCCCCTTCAACCATGACAATGGCGTCACGAGAACCAGCAACGATAAAGTTGAGGTCGGCATCTTCAAGACTTGAGTACGGAGGATTAATTGCAAGCGTTCCGTCGATTCGCGCCACACGAACTCCAGCAATCGGGCCATCAAAGGGCATCTCTGAAAGTGAAATCGCGCACGAAGCACCACAAAGCGCGAGAACATCAGTATCAACTTCTGGATCAGACGAGAGCACAGTCGCAATCACTTGAACTTCATAGTTAAAGCCCTTCGTGAACAATGGGCGACACGGCCGGTCAATAAAACGAGCAGTCAGCGTCTCATTGTCGCTGAGTTTTCCCTCTCGCTTAAAAAATCCCCCCGGGATCTTTCCCGCAGCATAAGTTTTTTCGACATAATCGATGGTAAGTGGCAAAAAGTCCCCATCACGCTCTGAACCGAGCACTGCTGTAACGAGAACGACTGAATCTCCGGACCGAACGACGACAGATCCAGATGCTTGTTTCGCAACGTATCCAGTTTCGATAGAGATAGTATTTCCATGAAACTCCCGCGATACGGTTACTGCTTTTCCTAATGACATATATTTTCCTTATTTATTCTCTGAAAAGTTGAAGGGAAGGTGACGACTGAAAAGAAAGGCAATCACTGACAAACACCGCGTCAAGCAAATCCTACACGTTCGCTTTTCCCCGCTCACATAAATCGGGGAAAAGGTTTTATTTCTTATTTGCTGCAATCGATGCATCCTCGCTGATGCCTTCGAGGAATCTTTTCCAACGAACGGACAGGCGAACTGCCGTCCCGAAAAGATCTATTTTCGAATTCCGAGCTCAGAAATCAACGTTCTGTAACGGTTGATATCTTCGTTCTTCAGATAGTTCAGGAGACGCTTGCGTTTTGAAACGATCTGCAACAACCCACGCCTTGAGTGGACATCTTTCTTGTGCTTCTCGAAGTGCGAAGCGAGGTTTTCGAGACGTTGCGTCAAAAGCGCCACCTGAACTTCGGGAGAACCGGTGTCTGCTCCAGATCGCTTGTACTTCTCAATAACTGCCTGTCTATCTGTTTTTTCAATAGCCATTATTCAACTCCTCCTGTTATCCAGCGACGCACAACACGCACGGCCAGATGAACGGTTTCTTTAGGAGAAGAAAATGAGAGGGAGAACTCAAGACTCGCGGACCCTGTCTGCCCCGCGTATAAGTTTTTTCTAAAGCCCGAACGATTCGATCGTTAGAAAAAACTTCCTACGCAAAGCATCATGACCTGGCCTGCCACACAACTTTTCGCCGCAGATTCACTCTCCCACTCTCAAAAAAAGAGTTTACTGAAAGAAATGAAAGCACGGGAGCTTGGGCCTTGCCGCTCAATTCTACTCCAACTGGCGGGAGTATACGCAGGAGTGCAGAAAAAAGTCAATGATTTCAAAGAAATTGGCAAGAGCGCGTACAGCTACTGCTCTCGCGACGAAGACTCAAAAATAGTTCGGGAGCGAAGCGAAACGGCCTGCGTCCCCAGGGATTCAGCGAGGAGTCGAGGGAGGCCCGCCGAATTAAGATAAGATCCGTAAGGTACCAAATACGCTCTCTTATCCTGGAAATCCAGCGATTCTCTCTAAGGACAGAGAGAGTCGCCGCAAAACCTCATCTCGGCCAAGTGCCTGCATCGACTCACAAAGGGGCGGGGTGGCTTTTTTCCCGAGTACCGCGATTCTGTGACTGAGAAACACTGGCCCGGCCTTCTCAGAGAGCGCTGTTGCCTGATCCTCGAGCTCTCGCTCAAGCCCGGCGGCAGTAAAATCGCTTAAGGAAGCAAGTCGCTCCTGCGAGGCGCGAAGAATTCGGGTAGCCAAATCCTTATCCAGTTTTTTCGAGAAGAGCTGAGAGAGCTGCGGTTCGAATCCATCTCTGCGGGCAAACTCCAAAAGTTCGGGAATCTCCTTAAAGGTTTTTGCACGCTCCTGAATATGAGGACCGATAATCTGCCACTCTGGTGATCCGGGATCCATGCCCCCCTGACGGATCCAATCTGAGGCTCTCTCAGTGAATTCATCGAGCGAGAGCGCTCTCAAATAGGTGCCGTTCATCCAGTTTAACTTGTCGTAATCGAAAACCCCACTAGAGGAGTTCACCCGATCGAGTGAAAACCTTTCAATCAATTCCTCTTTCGAAAAGATCTCTTGATCATCTCCGTCTCCCGGTGACCACCCGATCCGAACAATGAAATTCAATACAGCCTCAGGCAGATATCCGTCGTCTCGGAAAGAGCTCCAAGAAGTCGCTCCGTGCCGCTTGGAGAGCTTCTTTCCATCCGCACCCAATACAACTGGCAAATGACAAAAAATCGGCATCTGCCAACCGAGTGCTTGGTAGAGCAGCACATGGAGTGGAGCTGAGGGGATCCACTCCTCACCTCTCATCGCGTGGGAAATCCTCATATCGTGATCATCGACGACCACCGCCAAGTGATACGTTGGAAATGCGTCTGACTTCATGAGAATTGGATCCCTCAATGGAATACTTTCCCACGTAATCGTTCCTCGAATTCCATCTTCAAGCGAAACCTGCGGATTCTCCGGCATGCGAAACCGCACAATATGTGGTTTGTCAGCCGGAACATTTCTGTCACGACATCGGCCTCGATAACCAGGCGTTTCCTTATTCTGTTCTTGAAGTTTTCGCTCTTCCGCGAGTTGCTCTGGAGAGCAATCACATCGAAAAGCATGGCCAGAAGCGATGAGCTGTTCCGCTACTTCCCGGTACCGAGCAAGCCGTAGACTCTGAACATAGGGCCCGAAGTCTCCCTGAAGATTCGGCATCTCATGGATCTCATCGTCTACCGCCCTGAGTTCTTCGTTGCTTGGTCCCTCATCGATATCGATTCCAAACCACCTAAAGCCCTCAAGAATGAGTTGTACGGCACCGGGAACCTTCCGGGCTTGGTCGGTATCCTCGATCCGAAGGATAAAGTCGCCTCCGCAGTGGCGAGCAAGAAGCCACGCATAGAATGCACTTCGAAATCCCCCAATATGAAGGAATCCTGTCGGGCTCGGCGCAAATCTTGTACGAACACGAGACGTCATCTCTCACTCTCCAACATCTGTAAAAACTGAGACTCATCAAGAATCGGAACTCCAAGCGATTCCGCCTTCTCAAGCTTCGAGCCAGCTTTCTCACCAGCCACGACATAGCTTGTCTTCTTGCTCACCGAAGAACTTACCTTTCCTCCAAGCGACTCGATTCGCTCCTTTGCTTCATCACGCGAGCAAGAAGAGAGAGTTCCGGTAAGGACAAATACCATATCTTGTAGTCGATTTGACACTGGACCCTGATCTTCCTCAAAAGTAAGCCCGAGCTGCCGAAGCCGTGTGAGAAGCTCCCGTTCAGCAGGATCAGAAAAA
>JAGRAO010000408.1 GCA_020434565.1 Bdellovibrionales bacterium | reverse complement strand
GGAAGAATTTTCACAGTGAACGACAGTATCGAGAAACACCTGTCCCACTCCATGAGTGTCATCCTCGCTGATGTTTGTTGCTTGAGAAAAGAAAACAGTACGATAGCCCACGCCGTCCATGACTGGATAAAGAGAAGTTCGATCAGCGCTTGTTTCGCCAGCAGCGGTACCTATTGGAAGAGTTGTCTCGGCTTCAATGTCATAGATCCCAATCTTGAAATCGTCAGTGTTAAGCTCCGAAGAGAGCACTCCTCGAGTCGAAAATGCTGCGAAGAGTCCGTTTCCACTGATATATGAGAACTCAGTGGTGCTGTCGACGGGGTTACCATCTAAATCTTTACTGACTCGAATCGTTATCCCCGTATCACGGTCATACAGAAACACGCCTTCGTTTGTAGAGCCGTCATCTACGAGATTCTGAGCACTGGAATCATAGAGAACTCTTCTTCCATCATCACTGATACTTGCGCGCTCACAACTCTTGTCTGCGCCGTCTCCGTTGAAGCCCTTACTGATGAGCTCGTATGTTCCGTTTGCGATATCATATGTCCAGATGTTGCTTGTCCCCTTACTTGCCCCGGTCGAACCGATATTTGCATTTGGGCTATTAAATACTACGGTACTTCCGTCAGCGCTTATGACAGGGCGACCTCCTACCCCGTTTCCATCGACGTCGCTCAGAAGCGTCAGAGAGGTCGTTTTTCTATCAAGCACCCACACACCGCCCGAGGCTTGAATGGCCGCGTAGCGCCCATCTTTACTAAGAGAAATAACAGGCCGAGTCTCTAGAATATCAAAGCACGCTGCTATATCTTCGCCATTCCTCTGCACCACTCTCCGTTCCAAGGTATTTAAGACTCTGTCATAGATAAAACAGTCCGAAAGTTCATTGGTGTCACCCGGAACCAAGTTTGAGGCCGTAGTACCCCAAGCGACATAGCGGCCGGTCGCGCTGATAAAAGGTGGACTATTTCCTGCATTGGCGACTTCTCCCTCTGCGTTTTGACTAATAAGGAACGTTGTTCCGAGCTTTCGGTCGTGAAGATAGATTTGAGCAACGCCACCGGTGTCCTTGGAGGTAAAGTTTGTTGCTAATGAGCGAAAAACGACGTAACGGCCGTTTCGACTCAGGTGTGGAAGGAAACTTGGGCCATCTCCAGACTGGCCATTTGTTGAAACGCTTACCACCTTACTTGTTTGTCCGAACAGAGCTATTGGAAGAAAGAGAACTGAAATGTGGCAAATGACGATGAGGCGAGTAATTCTATTCATTGCATCTCTTTATCGAAGAAGTTGGCTCAACCTAGCAAACCCGAGGTAAAAGAGCCAATTGACGGAAAAATCGTGACGAAAAATCGTGACAGTCACGACTTTTCCCTTTTTTGTGCGCTCGAAGTATCGACTCTGATTAACTGAGACCGCGGTGTCTCTCTTCTGCTGCCGCCACCTAATATCGCTGCCTAAGTTGGCAGGTGGTAGCACAGGGGACAGTACCGACCGTTGCAGTGGTTATGG
>JAGRAO010000407.1 GCA_020434565.1 Bdellovibrionales bacterium | reverse complement strand
CCCCGACCCGACCACGATCTCTGGACCCGAAGAGGATTCGAGAACTTCGCCGACTGATGGCGCTGAATAGACCGCTTGAGGAAGATAACGACTCCAGAGGATGACCTCTGGATCTCGAAACCAGAAATTCATGGTCTTTCGAAAACGACCTTGATCACCTCGGGTTTTTGCTTTGCGATATTTTCGGGTGAACGATGTGCGAAGAGCATACACCATCCCTCCGTCCTTTGTCGGAGGCACAAGTTTGTCATTTCGAGAGATGTCTGTGCCGATCACCATTTCAAGGGTACCATCGTTATCTGTGTCAACGAAGGTTGCCGATGACCAAACGGTGTCTGCTACAACAAGATCAAAAATCGGTTTACCCCGTGCATCGAGCAGGTAGACTTTTCTGTCAAAACTCCCGAAGCCGATCTCAAGTGTTCCATTTCCATCAACGTCAGCAAGTGCTGGAGTTGAAACGACCGTGTTGCTGAAAGCCCAATAACGTTCGACCTTGTCGTATCGCTTGACGTTAAAATTCCATCGCTTTTTTCCGGTGAGGGCATTGAACGCAATAACACCTCCAGGGCAGCTCCGAGAAGTCGCGACTCCTCCGTAGCCAATGACAACGTACGGGACCCCATCTCCAAAGAGCTCCCCCACTGCGGGACTACTGAGAGTTTGATTGGAGTCGCTTGCGCTTCTGCATGTCGGGGTTGAGCTGGTCCAGAGCACTTTGCCTGTTGCAGAAACCGCGGAAACCGTTCCATCAGTTCCAGCATGAATGATTTCAAGGCCGTTCTCAGGGTTCCCATCTATGTCGTAGACCGCTACTGAGTTATAGGCTGCACCGGCTCCTGGAATAGCCAGCCCCGCTGAACCGTTTCCTCGGAAGCCTTCTAAGGGGTTTTGAGCCAACACTGGTAGCGAGAACAGCACGAGGAAGAGCGCTGCACCTAGTGTGCAAAGGTTGCGGGAAACTTGGGATAGTTTCCAATACGTTACATGTTCGTTCGACCGCACATAGAGAAGCTATGCACGGGGTATTCCAAGTGCTTTTCTCGGAAAATCCCTTACGTTTTTGCTTCATTTCCTATTTCACGTTACCCTCTGGCTCCCTTTCTTTTAGGGCCGAATTTCAGTAATCTTGAGTAATAATTTAAAGATTAGATTATTTGTAATACCGATAGGTTAGTCGGAATTAGGGATTTACATGACCACCGATACTGCTCTTTTGGAAGAGTATTCCAAACAGGACTATAAATACGGGTTTTTCACCGATATTGACGTGGACCAGCTCCCGCCAGGGTTGGACGAAGGGGTGATCGCGCTCTTATCCGAAAAGAAAGGCGAGCCGCGATTCATGCTCGATTACCGCCTCAAGGCTTTCGCAACGTGGAAGGGGATGAGAGAGCCAAAGTGGGCTTTCGTGAACTACCCCGAGATTGATTACCAAGCGATCTCCTACTATTCAGCCCCAAAGACTGCTCCGAAGTATCAGAGTCTCGACGAAGTTGATCCAAAGCTCCTTGAGACATATGAAAAATTGGGTA